>JAJDCV010000362.1 GCA_029260675.1 Phycisphaeraceae bacterium | reverse complement strand
CTGGTAGATGAGCTTCCACTTGTTGCCATCGCCCAAGGTCTTCTCGGCGATCAGAGTCAGGTTGTCACCGGGGCGGACGGTGTAGGTCTTGCCGCTACGAGTCTGATTCGGCGGGTTATCGCGTGTGGGGGTGCCCGCCTGCGTGCCTTCGGCCGTGCCGGGCAGACGCAGCTTCATCCCGACCTGCAGGCCCTGGGGGTCTTTCAGTTTGTCGCTGTTGGCGTCCAGCAGATCCTGCCAAAGCGCCGCGCTGCCCAGGTGCTTGCTTGCCAGTTCCGAGAGCGTGTCGCCGGCCTGCACCTGGATCGTCTTGCCGGACCGGTTTGCGATGCGGGTATCCACCCGGATCACCTGTTCACTTTCAGCTGTGATGAAGTCCGGGCCCAGCACCGCGTCGTCACGTTTGGGGATATTCAGTACCGCGCCGAGCTGGACCTGCCCGTCAAGGGTGACCTTGCCGCGGTTGGCCTGCGCGATGGTGCGCCAGTAGTCGCCGTTGCCGTAGTACCGCCGGGCGATCTTTGTGAGCGTCTCGTTCTTGAGCACCTTGTGGCGGATCACCGAGTCTGCTCTGCGAGGCGCGGGCAGTGGGGCGGACCGTGTGTTGGGTGTTTCGATGACGGCTGTGTGGTGAGGCAGTTCGGCGTTGTCCTGACCCACCCGGACTGTGGGCACCGAGTCGCCGGCCGGGTTGCGTGTGGCTCCGGGTGCTTCGCCCACGCGGTAGGCGGTCAAGGGGCGGTTGATAGTAGTTGGGGTGTTCGCCGGCGTGCCATCTGCCTGCCTCGGCGGTCTGGTCGAAGCGTCCTGGCCGCTGGGTATGAAGAAGTCGCTGGGCGGATCGATCACCGGGCTGGTGCCCGAGGGCGACCGGTCCTGGGCCGGGGTGCCGGGGGTGCCTGTATAACCCGTAGCCGGTGCGGCGTCGGAGGCGTCGATCGACCGCTGGGTTTCCTGGGCGAACCCGGTGAAATCCGCCGGGTTCTGCTGCGGTTGCGAGAGTTGGTCGCTGATGATGATCCCGATCAGCAGGATCACGCCCATGCCCAGGAGCAGCCCGATTTTAGTTTCACGTGTCATGACCTGTGTCCGTCCTTGTGTCAGGCCCAAGCCGTCTTCCATGACGGCGGGAACGGGGATTTTAACGCATTACTTGCCGGCCGTCACACCCGGAAGTGGCTTTGCGGTTTGTCGTATCTAATGGTTATGCCAGCCTTTGGATCCCACGCAGTTTCGCGCTTCGGCTGCGTGGGTTTTGCTGCGCCTCGTCGTCGCCGGCTGTCACCGGCTTGCGTGTCAGCACGGTGAAGCCCGCGTCTTGGCCCAGGCTTGCAAACGCCCGCTTGACCCGGCGATCTTCCAACGAGTGGAAACTGATGATCGCCGCACGCCCCCCCGGATTAACCAGCCCCGGCAACTCGGCAAGTAACCCATCCAACGCCCCCAACTCGTCATTCACCGCGATCCTTAACGCCATGAACGTCCGCGTCGCCGGGTCGATCCGCTTGCCTCGGCCCCGAGACTTCTTCGAGCCCTTGGGTCGGGTGGGGCGGGGGTACGCACGACGGACCAGTTCCGCCAGCCCACTTGTCGTTGTTATCGGCTCCCGCTGGCGTTGTTCGACAATTTTCCGGGCGATCCGCCGGCTCAACCGCTCTTCCCCGTACTCGTAGATCAGGTCCGCCAATTCGCCCTCCGGCAGGGTGTTCACCAGCCGCTCGGCCGTGACCGTGGCCCCCGTGTCCAACCTCATGTCCAGGGGCCCGTCCTCGCTGAACGCCAGCCCACGGGCCGGGTCATCCACCTGGTTCGAGGCAAACCCAAGATCCGCCAGCACCCCGTCCACCGCGTCGATGCCCAGCGTCCCCAGCACCCCCCGTGCGTCCCGGAAGTTCGCATGCATGATCTCCATCCCGACCCCGGCCTCTTTGGCGATGGGTGCCAGTCGATCCCGGCTATACGCCACATTCCCCGGGTCCATATCCAGCCCGATATACCGCCCACCGGGCCCTAGCCGCGGGATCAGCAGCGCCCCGTGGCCGCCCCGCCCGGCCGTGCAGTCCAGCAGCACCTGCCCGGGCTGGGGGTCCAGAAGTTCGATCACCGGGGCAGGCAGCACCGGCAGGTGGCCGGTGTTGTCGGTTTCGGTGGGCGATCCGCTTGGCCCGTCCTGGGCAGGGTCGTTCCCGTTGGGTGTTTCCTGGGTATCCACAGTCAAATAGGATACAGAAAGAAGAAGGCGGGGCGTCGTATGACGGCCCGCCTTCTTTGAATTAGTTTACCGATTGAGCTTGTGCCGTTCAGTGTCTACGGCGGACGATCATCAATCCACCCGCGGTCAGTAGTGCCAGTGTGCCGGGCTCGGGGATCAGTTCGGCACGGACGAGCCAGTCGTCTGTCGAGTTCGGCGGCAGCAGCCAGCCCCTGCCGACGGCGGTTGAGCTGTCGCCGGGCAGGCGGTGGCCATCGGCAAGGAAGTCGAACGCGATCCCGCTGCCGTTCTGTTCCCCGGTCATCACCGTGACATTCAAGAGCGGGTCGGTCAGCGTGCCCGTACCGGCCGTGGCGGTGAACCCGGTGGTGCCCACGGGGACCACGCCGGACAGGACAAAGCTCACCGTCCAGATGTCGGTGGTAGCATTGTTATGCAGGGTGCCGGCGATTGTCGCGGTTGCACCACCGTCCCAGGTGAGTGTCGTCGAGGCCCCACCCAGATCCACACTGAAGATCGCAGCGATCGCATCGACACGCAGGCCGTAGTCCGGCCCGAGTGTTCCGAAGCCGTGATCGTGTAATTGGTAGACCCCCGGCCCGATGATGCCGGCGGCGAAGCTGGATTGCATCGTAAACAGCAACACCAGCGCAGCTATACTCGCATTTATTTGAAATTTCATCGACATTCTCCCTCCAAAACAGCGGTATGACGCTATTTGATTTGTGCGGATATTACTATGATGTATGGTCCGCCTCTGGCCTGGTTGGTCCAGGCAATCATTCTCCGCCACTATTATGCGGGTTACGCAGGCTCATTACCAGTAAAAAGAGCAGCTTGCGCGCAATTTTTGCAGGCGGGTCAAACTGGGTAAAAATGTGCCGCTTAACAGTACGTCAGCTAGCATTCGGACCTGGCGATCTTTTAAATCATATTCATACATATCACACTGATCATACGATGGGGTCGGTACACATCAGGATGTGTTGTGCGGCCAGGCGTGTTTCTGTGTACTTGAGACATCACGGTCGGTTGTCGTAGAATCCAATCATGCCAAATACCTTCCACGCTACGACTGTGCTTTCGATCCGCCGAGGAGATTCTGTTGCGATGGCCGGGGACGGGCAGGTGACACTCGGCGAGGTGGTCGCAAAGGCTGACGCGGTCAAGGTGCGCAAGCTCGAAGGCCTCGGTGCCGGCGCGGCGGGGGTGCTGGTCGGGTTCGCGGGCGCGGCGGCCGACGCATTTGCACTGCTGGAACGGTTCGAAGCACACCTGAAAGACTCACCTGAGAACATCAAGAAGGCGGCCGTCGAGTTAGCCAAGCAGTGGCGGACGGACCGTGTGATGCGTCGGCTTGAGAGCCTGTTGATCGTGGCGGACAAGTCCTGCAGCCTGCTGGTGTCGGGCACCGGCGACGTGATCGAACCAACCGACGGCGTGCTGGCGATCGGGTCCGGCGGATCCTACGCCACCGCGGCGGCACGGGCTCTCTTACGTCATACCGAGACGAGTATGCCCGAGATGTGCCGGAACGCCATGGAGGTCGCCGGCGAGTTGTGCATCTACAGCAATACCAATATCACCGTGCTGGACCTGTAGCCCTTCACCTTCAGCGCCCCCCGGCACCCGCCCCCGGCGGAGGCCGAATCACCGGCTGTCAACGCTGTCTTTGTCCCCGCCACGCACCCTATTTCCAAGGCCACCGCCCCCGCTTGATCGACCGCCCAATCCGGCTACACTGTCCCGTCCCGACCACCTAAGCCCGTGTGGCGGAATTGGCAGACGCGCTGTCTTCAGGTGGCAGTTCCGGCAACGGAGTACAGGTTCGAATCCTGTCACGGGCATCAACCCCCTTTTGTAAGGGGGTTTTTCATTGACCGGCCTCTTGAATACCCGCAAGTACGGATGTGGGAGTTCAAGGGTCACGGACTCACCGCGGCGACCGGAGCGTGACGTCTATCCGCGAGACTTCAGCATAACGGCCGAAGACCGCCCGGCTTAGTTGCTCTGACAAGATGTTCCCTTCCAGGGGTTCGGTCTGGCCGTTATTAAGCGTGACCGTGACGCGGGGGCCCGTGTTGCCTAGGCTGTATACGATGGGCACCTGGCAGAACGTGAATGCCAGCGATCCCTCGTTGAGGTCGATCGCCTGTTCGTTACCCGCGGTGTCGAAGTACCGGAACTGCCCATCGACCTTCATAAATTCGTTGGGTTCAAGGATCGTGGGCTCGAATCGGACACGGCCTTGCTGGATACGGACACCCAGCTCACCCATGCGTGTCAGGATCTCCTCCTTGACCTGCCCGGTCATGCCCGGCTGGCGGGCACCGGCGAAGCCAGGCGTGTGCGAGTAGGGGTCGGTCGGGAACGCGCCGTATTCTGCGGGGGTTTTGTTATACCCGATGCCCTGCCGCACCCGGTAGTACGCTTTGGCCAGACTGTTGCAGGTGGTCTCAGGCTCTTTCTGATGGATGGCCCGTTGGTGACATTCCTGCGTAGCCAGCAGCAGCTTCGCCACCATGTGCCAGTAGATACAGCCTAACCCCTCGTAGCCGTACATCCCCCCTGACCTGCCGGTGAAGGCCTTGTGGTTGAAGACCTCTTCGTAGATGTCGCGGACCTGCGTGCTGTCACGGCCGATCGCATCGCGCCATTTGGGGTCGTCGCGGAGACGATCCAGCCCGGCACGCAGCTGCGCCGCGTTGTAGAAGGCCGGGTTAAATCGGTAATCACCCGTCACATCCCGTGTGACGATGCGATCGTCCCCCGTATCAATCAGCTTTCGTAGAAGCTCGCATTCCTCTACCCGGTCGTTGGGGATAATGTTCTTCTCAAGGAATCCGGGCAACTCTCGGTCGGGGTAGAGGATGTAGCTGTCCTGGTCCGGCCGGTACAGCGGGCTCGTGGCCAGTGCATCCAATACGGTCTGGGACTCTTCGGCAGACAACAGCCCGCTGCTGAGTACCGCGACCTGGCCCTCGAGCATGATCGGCAGGTGCTTGACCGCCAGGGCGTCGCCCTTGGGTGAGAGTTCCAACAGGTTGTAGGCGTGGTACATCCCGTCCGCCCGGCGGTTGGCGCGGAGGCTGTGGTCCACAAACTGCAAGGACAGATCGAACAAATCCTTGATGACTGTCTTGGGCAGGTTGGATTTACCACCGAGACCCTCGGCGTAGAGTTTCTGCCGGTAGTCGCCGAACACACCACCCAGCGCATCGAGCAGGTGTTTGCGTTCGGAGTCACCCACACGATCACCATTGAGCAGCTTGCGGTGGCTCTCCAGCGCGTGATGCACGCCGGCAAGCCATTTCGCGACGTCCTCTGTGATCGACACGTCCTCGGCCGGCAATTTCTCGAAGAGACGGCCCACGAACCTCAGGTAACGCCGCAGGTAGCCGAGCGTGACAACCGACAGCCCGTTACCCACCAGGGCATTGTTCGCGTCGTTCCACTCCGGGCGTTGCGTGTTCAGCCAGAGCCCGCCCTCTATAACCAGGTTGCTCAGCTTCGACAGTGCGGGTACTAAAAGCTTCTCGGCGAGGTTGGCGTGGTACACGCCGCCGCCGCCGTCGATCAACAGCCGACCGTCGGCCCCGATGTTACGGACCCGCTCATCGACGCGCTTGGCGCGGGCCGTGTCAAGAACAATGGTGTTGTTGGGGTCCTTGAGAATGTCCTCATAAGGCTTGATGGAGTAAGGGATGTCGGCGTAGCTGAAGGCGTCGGTTTTAAGCATCGATTCCAGCTTGCCGGGATCGTATTGGTTCAGTGCCTCCAGCAGCTTCAGCAGGTAGATGATCTGGTGGTCGCCCCAGTACCCGATGTTGCTCCAGGGATCGTCAGGCTCGACGACTTCCCAGTCGATCCCTTCGCGCGTGATGCGGTAGGGATTGAATCCGTCTGCGGTCGAGGCGTTGACGAACTTGGCGATGATGCTGGGGAGGAAGCCCGGGAAACTCATGCACAGGGCTTCCCAGTTCTGGAAGATATCTCGCCAGTTCCCCTGGTACGAGAGCACGCGGTCGCCCTGATCGTCCTTTAAGCGGATATCAAAGAAGTTCCATGGCCGGCTCGGGTCGCCGTGACGCCGGCTGAAGTGGATCGGCAGGTATTCGTAACACAGCCGCATCAGGTCCAGGTCGTCCTGCCGCTCTGCCCGGTCGATGATGTCCTGGATGGGTGCGACTCCCGGAAGCCCATCGAAGAACGATGCGTGCCGTTGGGCCACCGGGCTGTTGCGCTGACGGATGAACATGGCCAGGTCGTCTCGTCCGACGTCATAATTCTTATCAAAGACCCCGCCTCGCATGTTGTTGAACAACACGTTGGCCTGGTGGTGGGCCATGATGGTCTGGCTCCCGGTCTGCTGAAGCCCGTCGGCGCTGGCGAGGTTGCGACGGAGGTTCAGATTGCCCCGGCGGTAATCCTCCAAGAGTTCGTCGGCGAGATCATCGCCGCCAAGCAGACGCTGCCGTGTCTGCGCGGCCTGCGATTGGGTCTGTAAAACATCGGCCACGATCTGCCAGTTGTGCATCTGGCCCGGCTCCAGGCGCAGCGAAGCCGAGAGCAGGTACGAGCCTTTGCAGCCCTTAAGCAGCGTTTCGCCGCACACACGGCGCTGCTTGCGGAACTCGGATACCTGGGCGGCGCTGAGAATAACCTCCGCTTCGGGCAGGCCCACCCCCCAGACGGTCGTCGCACGCAGCGTCTCACCCGGCTCGGCGCGGTCGAGGATCATCGAGCTGAGTGAATAGATGCCCAGCCCGGTCTCGGGATCGACCTCGCAGTGCTTGTACGCATCGGCGAGGCAGTGACGCTGCTGGTGGATCAGCGGCGTGATGCCCGGCGGGAGGACATTCATCAGCCCATCGATCAGACGTACCTTGGCCGGTGAGTCCCCGGCGTTGGCCAGCGTCGTGTCACGCACGATCCCGAATGTCTCACTGAACCACCAGCGGTACCGGAACGTCAGCCCCAGGTCGTGATTCACTTCCTCGAAGATCAGGGCGTTGCCCAGCACGCTCTTGTACAGGTGGCGGCGCACGGAGAAGTTGTCCTGCGCCGAGTCCCGGAAAGGTTCCCAAAGCACCGAGTCGCGTTCGCCCGGGTCAACCCACATCGCGGTGCGCGGACCCGTATGGTCGTGGCACTGGTGGATCCTGTCCTCGGAATCGTAGGGGAACAGCGAGTGTTCGGGGTTGGCTCGCCCGGCCGTGAGCCCCCCGTTGCTCGAAACAAACAGCCAGTGGTCCGAGTCGCTGACCACGCTAATCAGGAAAGGCTTCAGCCGGTCGTAATCACGGATCGTGTAGTAGGACTCGCCGTCGATCTGAGTAAAACGCCCGGTCGGATCGGGCATCTCCGCTGAATGGGTGCTTGGTTCGTCTAGCGTAAATTTTTCGTTCATCGGTAACTCGGTAACTAAATTGTGTAACCGTACATCCGGCGATCGGCACCCTCCGTGCCGACTTCTATCTACCCCTTCACAGCCCCGGCGGTCAGGCCCGACAGGAACTCCTTCTGCAACAGCAGGAACAACGCCAGCACCGGCACGATGGAGACGACGGTGCCCGCCATGATCAGGCCGTAGTCGGTCCCGTACACCCCACGCAGTTGGTTGATGGCGACAGCCAGGGGCATCTTCTCAGGGGTCTGAAGCACGATCTGTGCACCGATGAAGTTGTTCCAGCAGCCCAGGAAAGTCAGCAGGAGGAACGCGCCCATCATCGGGCGGATCAGCGGTAGCACGAAGGTAAAGAAGATCATGATCTCCCCGCACCCGTCGATCCGGGCCGACTCGAGCATCTCGTTGGGCACGGAATTGACCGTGGCCTGACGGAACAGGTACACCCCGAACGCCGGCGCCAGCGCCGGGATGATCAGGCCGGTGTAGCTGTCGAGCATGCCGAACCAGTAGAGCATCTGGTAGACCGGTGCGAACAGCAGCGCCCCGGGAACGACCAGCGCCGCCAGCACCAGCTTGGTGATCCCGTCGCGACCCCTGAACTGGAACTTAGCCAGGGCGTAACCGCTGGTGGCGGCGAACAACGTCGCCAGCACCCCGGTGACCGAGGCGTAGAACGTGGAGTTGAGGATCGGCCGCAGGAATCCCTCCTCGCTGAACAGCCTTTTGTAGTGGTCGAAGTTCATCTTCTCCCAACCGATGCCAAACAGCCCGTCACCTGTAGGCAGGAACAGGTTGTCGAAGAAGATCGCTGACGGCTTGAGCGAGGCGCAGAACAGATACGCGAACGGGACCAATGTAACCAGGGCGCAGAAGATCAGGGCCGTGTACAACACGACGTACATCACGACGGTGCCGGGCTTCATCTTCTTTTTTGGTGTGCTCGCCATGCGCTAGTTCTCCCCGATCGTGCTGACACGGTGCTGGACCAGCGCAAACCCCATCAGCAAGATGGCCAGCGCCCACCCGATCGCGCTGGCGTAGCCCAGGTCGAAGGAGATGAACCCGTTCTGATACAGGTACATCACGACGGTCAGCCCCTGGTCGTTGGGCCCGCCGCTGTTATTCAAGAGCACCCACGCCAGCTCGAACAGCTGGAAGCTGCCGATCAGCGACAGCAGCACGACGAACGACGCGACCGGCCGGATCGCCGGGATCGTCACGTTGCGGAACCGGGCGAACGGCCCCGCGCCGTCCACCATCGCCGCCTCGGACAGGTCCCGGCTGACGTTCTGCAACGCCGCCAGGAAATAGATCATGTTGAACCCCACGTACTGCCACAGCGACGCGATGATCAGCGACCCCATCACGAACTGTTCCAGCCAGGGATACACGGGGTCAAACCCCGAGAACAGCCCGTGGAGCGTGAAGTTGACCAGGCCCTGTTTGTTGAACATCAGCCCGAACATCATGGCGATGAACACCGTGCCCACCAGTGCCGGCGAGAAGAAGATCAGCCGGAAGATGACCCGCCCGCGGACCTGCGGCTGGTTCAGCAGCATCGCCAGACCCAGCGATAACGGCAGCTGGATCAGCACCGACCCCGCCGCGAAGACGAACGTGTTCCGCACCGCCTTCCAGAAGAACGGATCGGACAGCAGGTACTCGAAGTTCTGCAGGAAGACGAACTGGCTGGCCTTGGCACCGTAGGTCTGCTGCATCGCCATCACGGCCGAGTACAGCATCGGGTACGCCATGAACACCGCGAACACCGTGACGAACGGTGCAACCAGCACATACGGCGCCCACTTGGGATAGCCCGAATTCAAGGTTCGCTCCTCAGGAAAACGTTGCGCTCGACCTGCCGGGTCACCAGATCCTCGGAGGATTTAAGCAGGCGGTGCGCCTCGTCCATCAGCTCCTCGGGCTTATACTTTTGGTTTTCATTTGCGTATTCCTTTAAGAGGTACAACGCGTTGGCCACGCGGTCCTTGGCGTAGGTGTTGAACGGCGACGAGGTCCGCAAAGGCACCTGCGGCGCCAGGTCGATGTACAGCCGCCCGACCGGCTGGCCGCCGAAGAACTCGACGGGCTCGTCGTAGAAGGACCGATCCCAGAACGCCTTGACCGGGGAGATGATGTAGTGTTTGCGGTACAGCCCCTCCGCCAGCTCCTCAGACAGGTACAGGTGTTTCGCGAACGTCCAGGCGCTGTCGAAATCTTCCGTCGTCTTGGGGATCCCCAGCATCGTCCCGCCCCAGACGCTGGTCCGCCGGCCACCGGGCTCCCACGCGGGCAGCGGCATCAGCTTGATCTTCCCCGATAAGGCCGGCATGTCCATCTCCCACACGCCGCCGAGCCAGTCCGGCATCAACGCCACCAGCACCCGGCCGTCCAGACGCATCTGGTTGCCCTGCGGGTCGAACTCCGGCGCATCCACCGCGATCCGATCCGGCCCAACCATCCAACTCGCCAGCGTCGCCAACACACGGGCGTTCAACTCGGTGTTAATCTGCATCCGTTCTGCTTCGTCGAATAGCGCACCCCCCGCCTGAAGCAGCAGCGCCTCGAGCTGGTCGCGGAAGCCCCCGCCGGTCCACATGCTGATCACGTAGTCGGTGATACCGTCGCCGTTACGATCACCTACCAACGGCCGGACCGCTTCGGCGAACTCGTCCCAGGTCTGGACCTGTGTCAGGTCGATCCCCGCCGCTTCAAAGAGATCCGCGCGGTAGGCCAACATCATCGGATGCACGTCGTGCGGCAGCCCGAAGATCCGACCCCGTGAGGTCCAGGGCGCGAACGACGGCCCGTTGAGTTGGTCGTAGATCCCCTCTTCCTTGAGCCGATCCGTGAGGTCGATGAACCCCACGTCCTTGATCGGGCCGGTGAACGCCTGGGGGACGAAGTTGCGCTCCACCTCGATCACGTCCGCCGCGGGTGTATCTGAAAGAAACGAAGCCAGCATGCGTTGCTGCAGCGATTCGTTACTGAGCAATGATATGTGGACATCGGGATCCCGCTGGGCGTTCCACTGGTCGGTCTTGACCTGGTAGAGCTCGGCGTGGCCCTTGCTGAACAGCCAGAACTCCAGCCCTTCACGCTGGGGGATCGGCCAGGACAAGACCGCGATGCTGCTGCTCAAGGCCAGCCCAACGATAATCCACCCGCCCACGGAGAGGCTTTCCCGGGGAACAAACAGAAAGATGAGTCTGAACAACCTAGACATTCAGGCCTCTGTTACACAGTAAAGTTAGAAGTCGGTCGCTGGCGGATTCAACGCCATGTCTTGAGCAGTATACGACTTTGATAGTAAACAGTTACATAATATGATACTTCATTATGAGGCATCGGGCGCCCCGTGTCAATGTTCTTTTTGGGAGCGCAAGCCCCGGGAGCTACACAGGTTTCTTGAATGCGGGAACCGTATAAACAGCCTAGCAATTTCAGGGATGAACCGGATCAAATCCTCGAGTCGGGGCGGTGTTCCACCCGGGCTTATCCGGATTATTGAAACGGCACGGCCTGGCCTGCGGATTATCAGCCTATCGATTTATCTGCCCGATATGCGGCTCGTTTGATAAACTGTTACTCATATAGTACCATACATGCATGGCCAATATCCGAACAGTCGCGAGCGAGGCCGGGGTCTCGATCGCCACCGTATCAAGGGTGATGAATAACCACGCCTCTGTAGGACGCTCGGTGCGCTCGAAAGTGGTCACCGCGGCCAACCGATTAGGCTATGCACCCTCGGTCGGGAAGCGGTCGACGTCGTATCTGGCCTTTGTCTACACCGGGCCGTCTTCGTTCAATTCCCCTTACGACGCGATGCTGATGGCGGGTATTGCAGAGGCACTGGATGAAACCGAATTCGACCTGGCGATCCTGAATCCTCAGCGAGACAAGAAGCCTGACGAGAGCTACTCGCAGTTCTTCCTGCGCAAGGGTGTCCGGGGTGTGATCCTAAGGACGACCTCCGGGACACGCGGTGTCTGCCTCGCCATCGCGGAAGAGGGCTTCCCCTCGGTTGTCATCGGCAGCCGATTCGATCAGCCCGACATCAATTACGTCTATGGCGACTCGCTGCCCACCAGCAAGCAAGCGGTGGAACACCTGATCTCGCTGGGGCATACCAGGATCGGGATCACCCTGAGCCTGGTGGAAGATTCGGATCACACCGACCGGCTGGAGGGCTACCGTCAGGCATTAGCAGATTGCGGCACCGAACCGGAACCCAGGCTGATGTACCGGGTGCCCGCCCAGAGGCCCGACGGTGCGCAACTCATCAAACGTATCCTAAGCGGCCCGCATCCCCCGACCGCGCTGTTCATCACCGACCCGGCGGTCGTGATCGGTGCCGTCAATCAGGCTCGCCGGATGGGGGTCGTGATACCGGAGGACCTCTCGATCATCGGGTTTGATGACGGAGACGACCGTAACGACATGTACCCGCAACTGACCGCGGTCTGTCAGGACGCGTCGCAACTGGGTTACGAATCTCTATCGGCGCTCGCACGGATAGTGAGCGCAAAAGACCGTGATAGCGTGTCGGTCCGGTTGGCGGTGCCGACCTGGCTGGAAGTGCATGACACCACCGGGCCGCCGCCGGATAGCCCGGTCAGGGTCCTCCCGGATGGGACACGGGTGCAGCAGCAAGAGCAGGACACCTAGCGCGAGAATATCGCTGATGGGCCCGCTTAGATGCGGTGTCCTCGGCTTACTACATTGAATCTGGACTGATGAAAGGCGTACTTGTGTCTACAACCCAGAGACGTTTGATCTATCTGTCGCCCGCGATTTCCAAACGTTGGCTGGCCGCCTTTCTGATGGCAATCGCCTGTTTTTTGGGTGTAGAGGCCGTGGTCCATGCGCAGGCGGCTACTCAGAAAAGCACCGGGGTCTACTTGATCAAGAGCGCGGAGGGCTGGGAGCTGCAGCGTAACGGCGAGCCGTACTTCATCCGGGGTGCAGGTGGCCACAAGCGCCTCCAGGCTCTGGTTGACGCCGGTGGGAACTCGATCCGGACCTGGGGCGCCAATAACGCCGGCGAGATCCTCGACCACGCACACGAGCTAGGCATCACCGTCACCGTGGGCATCTGGCTTCAGCACGAACGTCATGGCTTCGACTACGCCGACAGCGACGCGGTCGCAAACCAACTCGCGGAAGCCCGAGGCTTCGTCGAGCAGCACAAGGATCACCCCGCGCTGTTGATGTGGGGCCTGGGCAACGAGGCCGAGGGGGATGGTGAGAACCCGCTGGTTTGGAAAGCGATAAACGACGTGGCCCGGATGACCAAAGAAATAGACCCCAACCACCCGACGATGACCGTGATCGCGGAGATCGGCGGGGAGAAGATCCCGAACCTCAAGAAGTATTGCCCGGACATCGACGTGCTGGGCGTCAACAGCTACGGAGGCGCGCCGTCTCTGGGCCAACGTATTTCAGAAGCGGGGCTGGGCAGGCCTTACGTCATAGCTGAGTTTGGCCCGCTTGGGCAGTGGGAGGTCGGCAAGACACCATGGGGCGTACCGATTGAGCAAGACAGCACCCAGAAAGCGAAGTACTGTGCCGAGGGATACAACTACTCCATCGTCGGCCAGCCCGGCCGCTGCCTGGGCGGCTATGTTTTTAATTGGGGATCAAAGCAGGAAGTAACCCCGACCTGGTACAGCCTGTTTCTTGACGACGCCAGCAGCACCGAGACGGTTGATGTCATGACCCGGTTCTGGACCGGCGCTTGGCCGGAAAACCGGGCGCCGCAGATTCAGGATCTGCAGGTTGTGGACATTGACCTGAATCAGGTCAAAGCCGGGGCCCGGTGCATCTCTCGGGTTACTGCTCAAGACCCCGATGGCGATGAACTGAACTTCCAGTGGGTTGTGCAGTCGGAGACCACCGACCGGCGGACCGGCGGGGATTTCGAGCAGGCGCCACCGACCCACCCCGATGCGATCCTCGAAAATAACGGTCGGGGAGCCGTCTTTAAAGCCCCTGAAACGCCCGGCGGCTACCGCCTGTTTGTCTACATCCGAGACGGGCAGAAACACGTCGCCACGGCCAATGTGCCATTTTTTGTGGTCCCTTGATCAATAACTTAACCCGCGTATATCTGCCGTTTTCAGTCCAATTCAGGCTGAATACACGGGTTTGTTTCATTTAGGGCCTCAATCCAGCATTCGGGCCCGATCCGCCCCTTGTACCACCCGTCTTGGGCCCCAAGTGATTTTTGGCATTAGATTTACCGCTGACCCTGCAACAAGGCAGGCATGTAACATTTGTAACAAATCGTCTTTGTTTCCGTTATAAATCAAATATCATGAAACAAAACCCTGATTCATGTCGGCGGGCAACACCAGCGGATAGGGACCCACATGATGCTATAAGAGAGATTTTTTGGCTAAAACACCGCATATTTCACTTGACCAATGCCTGGCGTCGGGTTATCCTCACTATCTGTGGAACGATGTGTAACTGATACATAGCCACAATCATCAGGATGGAATGGCATGTCTACTGTGCGATCAATCGCGAAACAAACCGGGGTATCGATCGCCACTGTTTCGCGCGTGCTCAATAACCACCCATCCGTCAGCGATGAGCTGCGGAACAAAGTCATGGCCGCGGCGAACAGCCGGCGCTACGTCTCGACCGTCGGCAAGCGGGAAACCTCGACCATCGCCTACGTCTACACCGGCGACACCTCGATGGGCTCCCCCTTTGACGCTGCGCTACTCGAAGGCGTCTACGACGCCCTGGGTGACTCGAATTACAACCTGATGATCCTCGACCTCCGTAGGACCCGGCGTAACGGCGAAACGTACTCACAGATGTTCCAACGCCTGGGCGTACGCGGTTCGATCTTGAGGACCACCCACGGGACGCGTTCGATCTGTGAAAAAATCATTGAGCAGGGGTTCCCGGCCGTGGTGGTGGGTGATCGTCTGGCGGGCACCGAGGCTTCCTGTGTGTCTTGCGAGTCCCGGTCCGCCAGCCGCGAGGCCGTCGAGCACCTGATCTCCCTGGGCCACCGCCGCATCGCCATCAGCATCAACATCGTGGAAGACTCCGATCACCTTGAGCGGCTGGCCGGCTACCGAGAAGCGCTTGAGGATCACGGCCTGACGGTGGATGACAAACTGATCATGCGTTCACCGGGCAACCGACAGGGTGGCTCGCAACTGATCCGCCGAATCTTCACGGCGGTGGACCGTCCCACGGCGATCTACGTCACCGACCCGATGACCGCCGTGGGTGCGATGTACGAGGCACAGAAGATGGGGCTGCGTATCCCCGAGGACCTTTCGCTCATCGGTTTCGACGATACAGAGGTGCGGCACATGTCCCTGCCGGCCATGACGGCCGTCTGTCAGGACGCCAGAGGCCTTGGCCGCGAGGCGTACCGGGTGCTATCACAGAAGATGAAGAACAACAGCCTGTCGGTGAGCAACTCGCCCGCCGCGTGGTTGGAAGTGCACGATTCCACCGGGCGGGTGGGCGCCCCCAAATAGAGCGCTCGCCTTAACGGGCTAACGCTGACTTACTGTGTTTAAGACGCCCCGCTGTGGGGCAACAAGTTTTGGAGGAAAAGGAGAATTGATGATGATGAAAAAATTGTTAGCTAGTTCGGCGGCAGCGGCCTTGGGCCTGGCATTGGTTACGGCCACGCCTGCCTCGGCCAACCTGTTGGTCAACGGGGGGTTTGAAGGTGCTCCGATCACATCGGGGCCCGGGCCCTTCACGGGTCGTTGGGAGCCGTTCGGTGCGGCCGGTCCCTTCCTGCCGTCACTCGCGGCGACGGGCTCGGTGATGCCGCTCAGTGGAGCGAACCACCTGGAACTGGTGATCGACAACTTCCCCAACGCCTTCGCCGGCGCTTTCCAGGACGTGCTTGTCTCCGCCGGTGACACCGTCACCTTCTCGGGTTGGGCCAAGGATCTGGGCATCGACGCCGGCGGCACGGAGATCCGAATGGAGTTCCGTGACTCGGTCGCTGACATTGAGATCGCTCGGACCGGGAACCTCGTGCCGGCGCTCACCAGCGCCTACACGCCGTGGTCGATTACGGACGTCGTGCCTGCCGGTGCGGACTCGGTCCGTGCGGTCTACGCGATCCAGAGCTTCGGCGCCGGGCCGAACCAGATCGTCTACGTCGACGATATCTCCTTCGTCCCCGAACCCGCCTCGATGGCGCTTCTGGGCCTGGGTGGCTTGGCGATGCTCCGGCGTCGCTGAGATTGACCTCCTGTTAGTTCCGCCCGCCCGCTTCACAGTGGGCGGGCGGATTTCGGAAAGATTGCGTGGCACGGCGTTCGTGCCGCGAATGGATCAGAGATACACAAGGGTAAATGTTTACCCAACTCTTCACTTTGGAGGATTGATAGATGTTTAGCAAGAAATTGGTTTCGATGTTAGCGGTCGGCGGGCTTGTGCTCGCTACACAGCAGGCCGGGGCGGCGGTTGCCTTTCAGGACGACACCATGCTCGACGGCGGGTTGAACCTGGGTACGAGCGAATACTTTGGCTTCGGTGGCCCGGTCACCACCAACGGGACCGCCCCCGCTGACGGCAACCAGTTTGCCATCATTGGCCAGTCCGGCGAGTTCTCCGGTGCCGGCATCAGCCAGCACGTCGATGTCCTGGACGTCACCACCGCACTCGGCGCAGGGCTGTCGGACGGCGTGACCCTGCGTAGCAGCGCCTGGATCCTGTCCGACCCTGCAAACCCCTGGACCCCGCAGGCGACCGATGGCTTCAAGATCGAGTTCTACAACCTCGCCCTGGGTGCCTTCAACACGATCGACATGACCAACGAGACCGAGAACGGTTTTGGTCTGGGCCTTACACCCGTGAGCCCCAGCGCCGTGACCACCGGCTGGACCCAGGTCAGCTTTACGGTTGCGATCACCGACGCCCTGGTCGACTTCCTGTCGCTTCAGGAAATCCGTCCCGTGCTCTTCGAAGGCGACTTCTCCGGCGCCAACCCCGGCCAGGGTGGCCAGCTCTTCGTCGACGGCATGACCCTCGAGGTCTTCCCCGACCTGGCGACCGCCAACGCGACCGCGCTGCCCACCAACACACCCGGTGACTGGATCCTCGAAGACCTCTCCGGTGACATCAACGGCGACGGGTTCGTCGGCCTGGCCGACCTGAACATCGTCCTGGGTACCTGGAACAACGGCATCCTGCCCCCGGCCGGCAACGCCACCATCCCCGAGCCCGCCAGCCTCGCGCTGCTGGGTATCGGTGCCCTCGCGGCCCTGCGTCGTCGCTAAGTTTGGCTGTTGAGAATTGAATGTATGCCCAGTGGATGTTTGGGGTAACGGCCAAGGACCACTGAGCTAAAAATTGTCTTTCTCGTAACCAGCACTGTATCGGCCGCCCGCTTAACGGCGGGTGGCCGGATTTAAAAAAGATCAGGCGGGATGTTCCCGGCTAGCAAGTATAAAATACTTACAGGTCAGACTCTACGAAGGAGCCTTACTAATGACCGTTAAGCGACAAGCCTTCACCCTCATCGAGCTGCTGGTGGTGATCTCGATCATCGCCCTGCTCGTGGGCATCCTCCTGCCGGCCCTGGGTGCCGCCCGCAACAGCGCCCTGGACCTCAAGTGCAAGACCCAGCTGCGACAGTTCGGGATCTCGTTCATGGCCTACGCGACCGACAATAGAGACACACTGCCATCGAATCGGCCAAACACATCGTCACCTACCGCGTCCAAGAAGACCTGGCTTACCGAAGGTACCAGCCCGTTCCTGGCTTTAAGGAATGCACCTGAAGAGGGGACGATATTCAGCTATGTCGGTGAAGCGGCCGAGTTATACCGCTGCCCCGCTCTGGATGATGGCGACCCCGCCCTATTTGGTCGAGTGAAGCCCCCTGCCACGACGAGCTTCTATGGCAGCAACGGTAGTTTTGATTACTCAACGTTCACTTCCTGGAATAACGCCAGGGTCGAGCAGATCCGCAATCAATCGACCATCGCCCGTGTCCCGTCAGATACCGCCAGCCACGTCGATGTCCTTACCCCGCTGATGATTGAAGAAGACCCGCAATTCGCCATTAACAACGGCCACCCGGACTCGCAGCACGCCTTTGACGATAAGGTTGGCCGGTGGCACAACGGCGATAAAGGCAACTTCACCGCGATCGATGGCAGCACCGCCTCGTTCGAGGGTGACGGCGAAAGTGACTCGTACCCCGAAGCCCAGCAGTGGTACTCCCTGGCCCCCGATGGCAAGCGACGATCGCTGGGCAATGCTCAAAGGTCCCTGGATGGCAGGCCCGCCAGCGCGACCAGTGTGGAGTTTGACTTCGGTGAATGGGGTTGGACCAAGCGGCCGAGTCGCTGATCCAAGCTCATTATGAATCCATAACAGGAGTGCTCTATGCGTATCTCATCGTCCTGGAATCGCTTGATCGGGGTTACTGCTTGTGCTGCGAGCACAGCTTTCGCTGGGACGGTGTACGCCCAGGTTCCTGACCAGCCCGGATGGGACCTGGTCTGGAACGATGAATTCAACGGGACGTCGGTTGACACGGCCCGCAGTTGATTCGCGGTCGTGATGGCTATGGACCGATCGGCCACGACCATCCTCTGCGGCATATGAGAAGCTTATACCCGATGCGTGATTAGATTGCCTTGTAACACCCGGCACTGGTTGTACCGGGACAAATGAATACTCTTTGTTTCATTTGTTTTTTCATACATAATGGAGGTTGGAAAAGTGATAAGTTACAAATACACCCTTGCTGCCCTTTTCTCGTCAATGTTCCTGACGGGAACTGCATCCGCCAATATCCTTTTAAATCCCGGCTTTGAGATCGGGACGGGTGCCGACGCGGCGGACTGGCTCGAAGTCGCCGGGCCTAGTGGTTCCACTGAGCGCAGCAGTGCGATGCCTCAAAGCGGCACCTCCCACATGTACATGCAGTTCGACCATTTTATTAATACAGCCGCCCCCACCCCCTACTCTATTGAACAGAACCCGCGCGTAGGCACAAACGACGGCAAGCAGAACTACGCTCAGTCGTTCTATGCCAAGGTCGATTCCACCGACTTCACCGGCACCGATATGTTCTATCAGATCCTTTGGCTCGATCAGGACGCCAGCCACGGCGGTGGTGTCAAGGGTGAGACGCTGACCCTGCTGATCCCCGCAGGCATAAACACCAGCTATCAGCAGTTCGGCCTCAGTAATATGGATGTCCCCGACGGCGCGGACTCATACCATCTTCGCTTCCAGCTCTCCCCGGGTGCGGTCGTGGACATCGCCAACGGCTTGTACATCGACGATGTGTCCCTCGCATTCGCCACCCCACCGCTGCAGGGCGACATCAACAACGATGGCTTCGTCGGAATCGCAGACCTCAACATCGTCCTGGGCAACTGGAACGCCGGCACACCGCCCATCGCTCCGGGGCCGGATGTGCTTTCCGACTTCAGCAATTTTAATCTGACCGGCACGTACGTGCAGTTCGATACAGGTACTTTCACGTCGGGTGCTACTGATTGGACCGTTCAGGCCAATGACTTTGGCGGCGGCTTCTTCGACCTGGCCGCGCCGCTGGACGCGACCGGCGAAGGCATCTTGGAACTGCAACTGGACGTCAATGTCGGCAACGTGGCTGACAAATTCAACATCGTCCTGGTCGATGCTGACGGCACCGAGCGCGTCTACCGATTTGATGGCCTGGTGACTGGTGATAATCAGACATTGACGCTCGACCTGGCCAACTTCCTTCAGGACAACGCGGTGGGCGTCGTCCCCGGCCTTGACCTGTCGAGCCTGACCACGTTCCACGTCCAGGGCACGTTCGAGAACGGCGACCCGGGCTTGGGCCTGGACCTGACCATAGACAACCTCGCCCTGATCCCCGGCATCGTCCCGCTGGGACCGGCCGACATCAACGGCGACGGGTTCGTCGGCATCGCCGACCTGAACGTCATCCTGGGCAAC
>JAJDCV010000361.1 GCA_029260675.1 Phycisphaeraceae bacterium | reverse complement strand
TCCTCGACCACTTCGCTAACGCGAGAAAACGCCGCACCGAGTTGATGAACGACCCCGGCTACGTGGACAAGGTGCTTAGTGATGGTGCCGCCGCGGCGCAGGCGAAGGTCTCGGAAGTGACGGCAAGGGCCCGCCGGGCGGTTGGATTGTGATGAATGCTATTCAGCGATCTCACCCGCCGCGACCTGCTTAGCCTCTGCTTTGATCGCCGCGAGCCCTTCCAGATCGACGAACTGGTGGATCACCTTCTGGATGCTTTCTTCACCTTTAAGCGATTCGTCATCAACAACGAAGGTGATCAGGAAGTGGCCGGCCCAGACCCAGAGGCTGCCGTCGCTGAGTGACTGGATCGGGTAGGTGCCGTCCAATAGTTTTTCGCGGTGGTAGTCCTGGATCTCGTCAAGCGGGCGGATGCGGATGTGGGCCCAGGCGATCTGGCCTTTCTCACTGTCCTGCCAGTGGCTGGCGCCGAAGGCCATATGTGCGGTGGCGTTGAATTGCTGGATGGTTGAGCCGGGGTAGATCGATTCGGGTGTCTTGATATGCGGTCTGATCACGGCGGTCAGAGCGTCGTTCCCGGCCTCGGCGGAGTTTTCGATCGCCTCGATGCGTGCCTTGAACGGGCCTTCTATCGCCTGGATCCGCCTGATTAATTCATCGACATTGGGTTGGAGCTTGCGGCGGTGCGCTTCGCGCTCGGCCTCGGTCTTCAACCCGCTGGCCTCGAGTATCAACGACAGGTCACGGATCCGCCGCTTGGCGTAGGCCAGTGACTTGCTCGACCCGTCGTTCGCCTCGATGCGCTTTAATGACTTCTCCTGCTGCTTGATCGACCCGGCCAGCTTGTCCAGCTGCTCCTGGGGCTTTGGCTCACCTTTGAGTTCGTAGATGGCCAACTCGTAAGCACGCTTCTCGTCGGACAGGTCACCAGACGCTTCACGCATCTCCGAGCGGATGGCCTCGATCTGCTCATAGGTCTGGATCACTTCAGCGATCACCGCCCCAGAATCCGAGGCCACGGCATTCACAGCGGTCAGCAGCACCACACACAGAAATAGCGAAATCGCTCGCATCGGCAGGCTCCCGATTAGGACATGGATACCATGAGGCTATCGGCGCTTGGGGCTTGTGGATTAAGCCCTTGCCGCCTCTGGAGCGGGCCGTGAGACACCACGGGGAGAGGCCAGGCGTAAGGGATATGGCCAATAAAACTGCCCCGGACTGGGTCGGGGTGGATATTAGGACAGAATAAGTTGCTGGAAAATGTCAGCCGCGATCAGGCGCTCTGTGACAGGCTGCTGATGGCGGTCTGCTGGGCGGTGGTGATCGAAGTATCGGTCGGCTTGCCTTCCCCGGCGAGCTTCTTCATGAGCATCTGCCAGGTCTCGCGCTCGTACTCGACGAGCTTGATCGCCTCATCCACGATCGCGGAATCCCGCTTCATGTTGGCGTCGACCAGCAGGCGGTAGACGTAGGTGTACAAGGCGCTGAGGCGTTGGCAGAGCTGGGGGTCGGCGTCGTGGTTGAGGCTGGTGGACAATTCCAACACGATCTTCTGGGCCCGCATCAGGTTCGAGTAGCTGTCCTCGTAGTTCTTCTTCTCAAGGCCCGCCTTGGCCTGCCGGCAGAACTTCAACGCGCCGTCATAGAGCATCAGCCTCAGCTCCTCGGGGCTGGCGGTCATGATCTTGGTCTTTAGGTACGGATTGACGGGCTTCTGACTCATCGCGTGGCTATCCCTTGCCGGCGTCATAATCGGGCTGCCGGTGAGGGAAATATCGGCAACCGGCCACCGGGTGCGTTAGCTAAGTATATGCGCCAGGACCGATAAGCGGCGACGGACCCGCTTTGGACCACTAAGAGCTGCTATTGCTGTTAAAGGTCACCGGCTGGAAGCTCGCCAGGGCCGAGCTCTGCCCCTGAAGCTGCGCCAGGGCGTTCTCCATCGCGACGAACTGAGCCTCTAATCGGGCACGCTTGACCTCCAACGCCAGGTCCATCCGCTCGATCCGGTCCTGGTTCAGCTCGATCTGGTTGTCGATCAACGCCACCCGGCTCTCGATGATCCCGGTATCCGTATCCGTCAGCCTTTCCAGCAACTCGTCGATCGCGACCCCGACCCCCTTCGCGGTCGTTACGGTCTCGCCCTCGGCGTTCGTCTCGGTGGTCTTGAAGGTGAACAGGTTGTTCACCGCGTCTCGGTCGGTGTTCAAAGCGGCCTGGAACTTGGCGGCATCCAGCCGAAGCACCGGCCCGCTGCCGACCGTGATCCCGACCTGCGCCAGCGAGCTGAAGCTCCCGGTCAGGTCGTTGCTCCGCGCGACGATCGAGGAGAACAGCCGGTTCTTGAGTTGGACCAACGCCGAGTCACCCAGCAGCAGCCCCCGCTCCTCGGTATCGGAGTTGAAACTGTCGTAGTTATCAATTGTCGTCATCAGGGTGTTGAACCCGTCGACAAAGTTCTGTGCCGCGGCGACAGCGGCCCCGTCGTCTTCGGCGATGGTCACCTGCACAGGCTGGTCGCTGGTCGCGTGCAGGTTAACGGTCGCGCCGGGGATCACGCCCTCCAGCGTGTTACTCGTCGAGGTGATGACCTGGGCCTGCGCCGGGTCGGTGGACCCGAAGAAGACCACCGCGTCCTGGGCCTTGGAAAAGGTCGAAGCCTTGAAGTTCGCCCCGCCGTCGTCGAAGACGAACGCCCCGGCCGAACCCGAATCATCCGCACTTAAGATCAGCCGGAATGGCGCCCCCGCCGACCCGTCGTTGATGATCGCGGCGCCGGCCCCGACGTCGGATTCGTTGATCAAATCGACCAGGTCCGCCAGCGTGGTCACCTGGACCAGCGTGCCGGCATTCGATTGCCCGTCATTGTCCGAATCATCCGTGAAGCCCAGGTCACCCAGCGCCTCTGAGCTGTTGAGCGACTCAAAACCGAGCTGGCCCGCCCCAGACGTGTTGTCTACAAGTGTAAGCGTGGTCCCGTTCTCGTGGATCGAGACCGTCACGCTGGACCCGGCGGCGGTGGCGGCGTCCTGGATAGCCGTGATTAACTCGCCGACCGTCGTGATCCCAACAGTCAGATCGACCTCAAAGGTGTTGCCGTCCTTGGTCGTAACCTTGAAGTCGGGATTTGCGGTGTCAAAGTCGATGCCGTTGCCGCTCTTCAGCGCGGACAACAGGGTGGCGCTGGTCATCGCGTCGCTGGTGAAATCGACGGTCTTCTCGAAGCTGCCGTCCAGATCAGCACCCGCGGCGGAGGCCTCCCCGAGCAGCCCAAGGCTGGCCGCCGTCCCGGACCCGGCCTCCTCGACCTTGATCGCCACCGCCTGGACCCCGGCGTTGGTGTCCTCAAGGATGATCCCGTCCCCGTTGTCGTTAATCCGCGCGTTGATCGCCAGACCTGCGCCGTTGATGTCCTGCAACACGTCGGCGATCGTCTGCTCGGTTTCCTGCAGGCTGATCGTCCGAGTCAGGCCCGTGCTGTCGGTGATGTCGATCTTGCCCTTGCTGAACCCCAGCGAGCTTAGACTCGTGCCCTCGGCAATGTACTGATACTGAAGATTCCCCGACTCGATCTCGTCTACGCCGGTAAACGTGCCGGCGATATTGAGATTCGTCGCGGTCGCACCGGTGGTGTCACTAATAATGATGTCCCCTGTGCCGCCGGAGGCATCGGCCAGTGTGATCCCGTTGCCCGCCCGGTTCAGCGCCGCCGTGACCCCCGCCCCGGCAGTGGTGCTGGCGTCATTGATCATTGTGATCACATCACTGACACTCTTTGCCGTGGTCAGGTCAGCCGTAAACGTTACACCCGCACGATCCTGGAACGACACCTGGCCCGCTCCAGACTGTGTGCTGACGGTTGGCACGGGATTGGTGTCGATACCAGTAACCGAGTTGACCGGGGCATTTATCAGAAGACCTAAATCGGCAATGGCGGTTGCACCGAATCCGGCCGCATTCTCAATAACGACCAGGTTGCCAGCGCCTCCCGTGTTATCCGTGATCTGTAGGGCGTTGTTCTGAATACTGAGGGACAAGTCACCATTTGAGTCCGCACTGATCTTATTGATCAAATCGCCAACGGTTATCGAAGAATCCAGGTCAAATGAGTGGAAGACACCATCGCGTGCGGTCACTCCCAGTTCACGAAGGTTATCCCCGGTGGTGACTAATCCCGTGCCGTTGAACAGGTCCGCCATAGGCGTGCCGATCGTCAACTGACTGACCATCGCCGTCGTCCCACCAAGCCCCTGTCCACCGTTGAGCTTTGAGAGCAACCGCGAATTGATCCCGGCGATGATGCGGTCGCCATCGATCTGCTTGTCACCGTCGGCGTCATCGCCGGACAGGCCCAGGTCCGCCGCGGCGGTGCTGGTGCCGTTGGCGACCACCCTGAAATTGCCGCCGCCTGAACCCGTGTCGGTCAGTGTCAAGCTCACGCCGTCGGCGGCGATTGATGCGACGACCACGCCACCGGTCGCGGCATTGATCGTATCGATGACCTCCCCGAGCGTGGTCTCACTGAGGAGATTGACCTGATATTCGGTGTTCGCCCCATCGAAGATCGAGAACTCGCCTGAACCTGTACCTGAATCGCGGATATCGATGCCCAGCCCGTCATTGATCGCGGCCAGCGAGGTGTCCGTGCCAAGGGTGTTGATCGTGGTGCCGACGATCTGGCCGGTGGCGCTGTTGCCGACGATCCCCAGCCCGGTCGCGGTGTTGGCCGTCCCGACGTTGGATATCACGAGGTTGCCCGAACCAAGCCCGGTGTTGTCGGTGAGCGTAAGACCGTCACCACTCACGGTCGCCAGGACACTGACATTGGTTGCGCTGTTGATCGCATCGATAGCGTCATCGACCGTGACCGCCCGGGACAGGTCGATCAGCCCGACCGCGCCGGACCGGTCGGTGACCCGGATCAGCCCGCGGTTGGCCCCGGCCCCGCCGTTGAGGTCGCTTAGCAGGGTCTGGGAATCCAGCCGGGCGTTGCCCTTCTCAAATGTCAGTGTCCCCGTCCCCACCGCGGTGTTGTTGATGTCTTTGAAGCCCTTGGTCAGGACCTGCTGGCTGGACACCAGCCGATCGACGGTGAACCCGTAGTTCCCAGGGACCGCCCCGGCCCCGCTCTCAACGGTCAGGACCGATTCGTTACTGGTGGTGGCGGTGGTCGCGTCGAACGTCGTACCTCCGGCG
>JAJDCV010000360.1 GCA_029260675.1 Phycisphaeraceae bacterium | reverse complement strand
CCGGGTTTGGGCGCGAAATTGATCGGGAGCTGCTGCATCTTTTTCCGCAGCTCCTCGGTGGAGAAGTTTTTCTTCTGCTGTTTGTATGCACCGGGAGCGCCGGGCTCTTCTTCCTCCTCCTCTTCGTATTCTTCTTCGTCTTCCTCTTCTTCTTCGTACTCTTCTTCCTCGTACTCGTCCTCTTCGTATTCGGGCTCATCTTCCAGGCCGAAGGATTGGGTTGCGCCCAGGCCGCCGGCGTCTTCGTCGATGGCGGTTTCGGCATCCTTTCGGCGTCGGCGTGCGTTGCCGGACTTGCGCGACGGCTTGGTTTCTACTTCATCGCCGCCCCGGCCCCAGGGCATGGAGATCCCGGGGAGTCGGCCGGCAAACTGCGGGACGCGGAAGCTAGGCATCTGCAGGTGGGTCAGCTTCAGCAACCAGGCGCCCAGGGCCTTGGGCACCGCCAGGACGAACCGGTCGGCGGCGAGCACGGCCCCGACCCAGAACCCGACGGTCAGGATCATCATCGTGCCGGGGACGGCGAAGCGTGCGGTGAGTTGGTCATTGATCAGGGTCGCCAACAGGCCACCGACGCCCTGGGGCGATGCACTGAACCCGTGGACCGCGGTGGGCACGGCCACGCCGATCAGGGCACTTGCGCAGATCGTCATGACCACCAGGCCGATAACGCGGATCACCGGCTGGGTGACGGTTTTGCCGATCCCGGTAAGGATGAGCATGACCAGCGTTCCGGTCAGGGCGACCCATGCCCCGGGCCCGACCATGAGGTTGATCTTGTGAGCGATCAGGGCCCCGGCCTGCCCGACCCAGTTGTGGATCGTCTCGTTAGGCACGCCGAAGGCGTGGGCGGGGGGGTCAGCGGGGTCGTAGCTGGCCATCGACGCCGCTATGAGCAGCCACAGCCCGACCGCGAACGCCCAGAGGACCGCCAGGGTCAGGGCCTTGTTATCGTCGTTACGCTTCTTAGACTTCTTAGCCATGATATTCAACTTACCGTCGGGTGAGTGAGGTTCAGTGCGGCGCATACCCACCGCGCCGCGGTTAGCTGTTATCGGCATGGCGGCGGGCTTTGCGACAGAACCTAGGAGGGGTTACAACGGCCGATAATCCTTGGCTGTGAAGCAGCAGGATTCACACCGCGAAGGCGCCAAGAACGCGAAGCAGTGTAGATTGTAGACTGGTTGACAGGATGACAGGATTTACGGGTTTCGATCTGGGGAAGGGCAATAAACTTATCCCGATCATCCTGTCATCCTGTCAAAACTCTTATTGTCTCCTTCGCGCCTTCGCGGTGGATCTGGCTGAGGTGGTTCATCAGATATGGCACTGGCAGAAAGGCATCTGTTTTGAAGATCGCAACGTCGTTGAATATCCGTTCCAGTGAAATG
Organism: Phycisphaeraceae bacterium; assembly: GCA_029260675.1. GTDB lineage: Bacteria > Planctomycetota > Phycisphaerae > Phycisphaerales > Phycisphaeraceae > JAJRRS01. The sequence goes on along the minus strand of JAJDCV010000360.1, from coordinate 1,409 downwards.
ACCGAGCCGGCGCTGATGGCGGCGCTGGCTAAGGCGGGGTTCGATGGGATCGACCTGCCGTTTTATATGCACGTCGATGAGCTTGACTGGTCGGATGAAGTGGCGGCCGGGGCGTGGGCGGATCAGCGGGCGGATTGGGCGCGGGAGGCGGGTCTGGATTGGGTGCAGGCTCACGGGCCGTTCTTCGATATGTTCGGGGAGGACGAGGCGGCGCAGCGGTCACGGCAGATGTGTCGGCACGCGATCCGTGCCTGCGGTCGGCTGGGCATCCCCTGGATGGTGCTGCACCCGGATATCTTCCCGGGGCCGTTCGATGCGGCGCATGTGAAGGCCATGCACGATGGGAATGCCGCGTTCTTCCGCTCGCTGATCGACGATTGCGAGAAGCACAACGTCGGGATCGCGATCGAGAATATCTACGACCACTACGCTCAGACGCGAGGCTGCCAGCGATACTTTGCCGGGATCCCACAGGAGCAGTGCGCCCTGATCGACGCTCTTGACCACCCGCTGATGGGCGCCTGCTGGGACACCGGGCACGCGCATATGAATCTTCTTGACCAGCGGGCCGGGATCGTCATGCTGGGCAATAGGCTCAAAGCGATCCACATCCAGGAAACCCGCACCGGCGAAGACCGCGACGACCACGTGTTGCCCTTTGCAATCGAAAACCCCGGCGTGGATTGGGACGGTGTGACGGCCGGCCTCCGCGAGATCAACTTTCCCGGGCCGTTCACGTTTGAGACACACTCGGCACTTCAACGTGTTCCGGCGGAGTTATTGGATAGTGCTCTGTCTTACAACCTGGCGGTGGGGCGGTATCTGGTGGGGGAGATCACCAAGCCGTGACAAAGCAACTATTCACCTATGCTATTCAGTGTGATTTGTTTTGTAGTACTTACATTCGGACTGCATATAGCACTCGCCGCACTTCGGATGTCCGGCACCACAGAGTGTTTTTCCGAGTAGGTAAAGTGGTCGGTCTAACATCCAGGGGTTTTCAGGATGCATGGCACGAGTTTGCTCTATGACCTTGCCCGCGTCTTGTTGAGCAAACATATCTCCTTGCATAACGCGCCCCAAGACTCTACGAACATGAATGTCAACTTTCACGTCACCTCTTCCGTTAATCTGGCCTGTGTCAATGAGGCTCCGGCAACCATACGGGATATCTGATCGCCTACGCCCATATCGGTTAGTCGATACATCACGGCGTCGATTGTTTGAGATTCCCATATCTTACGCGCATCGCCTTCATATCGTTGGAGTACCCGTTTCCCAATTGTCCACACTCGCTCGTGTCCTTTGGGGAACCGGTGAAGCGAATACTGCTTCTTCTTTGAATTCCACTCTTGTAATGACACGCAAGTTACTCGATGCCAGAGATCTTCCGGGTCTCCCAGGATGTC
>JAJDCV010000359.1 GCA_029260675.1 Phycisphaeraceae bacterium | reverse complement strand
CGTTGACCTGATCGCAACGGATCGGTGCGAACGTGCCCATCCCCACGTGCAGGGTGACCTCGGCCCGAATGACGCCGGCGTCTTGCAACGAAGCGAGTAGCTGTGGCGTGAAGTGCAGGCCGGCGGTGGGGGCGGCGACCGAGCCTATCCGGTCGGCGTATACGGTGTTGTATCGGCTCATGTCCGCGGGCGTTACCTCGGGCTGATGGTGGGCCTTACGGGCCTTGCGGATGTAAGGCGGCAGGGGGGCCAAACCGATCCGCGACAGCAGCGCGAGTGTGTCATGCTGCCCGTTGTAAGCTGCTAGCCATTCGCCTCGGCCGACGTGTTCAATCAGGGTCAGGTGGGCGTCGTCAGCTAAATCGATCCGCTCACCGGATTGAAGTTTGCCGCGCGATTCGATCAGGGTCAGCCAGTGGTTGTCTTTCGGTGAGCCCAGGTACAGGCCGGTGATCTTCCCACCGGTCGCGGCGCGGGTGCCTTGGTAGTAGGCGGGGAGTACCTTGCTGCGGTTGACGAGCATCAGGTCGCCGCGTTGGAAGATGCCCAACTTGGGAAGGTCGCGCACGTGGCGATGCTGAATCTCACCGGTCGCGCGATCGACAACCATCAGCTTGGCGCTGTCCCTAGGTTCGGAGGCGGCGGTGGCGATCAATCCGCCGGGCAGGTCGTAATCCAGTTCGTCGGCGTGCATCGACGGCATGGTAGGCGGTGGTGACATCCGAGCAACAGGACCGGGGGTTTGGGGCATCATCTGGCGCAGATCGTAATCGGATAACGCCGCGTCCAATCGCGCAAATGCATTTGAGTAATGCGTTTAGGATATTTCCCCGGCATGTCACAGTCGGGGGTTTGGGATTCGCCTCATTGCAGGCATGCGGATCCAACCCCACGAGAACCTCACCGTCTGGTCTTTGAGGCACGATCAGTTCTGGCACGATCGTTATTCGCCGGTGTCCAACGTGCGGGAACAGGTGGTCCGGGCTCAGGACCATGTCCACAAGCATCTGCACATCTTGATGGAGCCTAAGCCGATCCGGGAGCATGACCGCAGGGAAGTGGTCCACGAATCGGGCTCCGCCCGCCCTGCGGACTGTCATAAGTGTGACCACGGCGAGGCAGCGGAATCAGGTGAGTACACCCCCTATCTGCCCGACGTCTGGCAGACCGAGGCACCCCAATCTGAATCGCCCCTCATGGTTACCGTCTATTTCGACAAAACCAGCGTCTCCCAAGGCTTCACCCACGGCCAGTCGGTCCCCTCGGCCGGGAGCTTCTTGGATATCTTTGCCTGAACCTGTTGTGGATTTAACGGCCGGGATTGATCCGTCACGCCGGGTCGTTACCCTAACGGGATGGCATACGGGATCTTCTTCGTCCTCATGCGTTGGTTACACGTCGGCTCGGCCGCGCTGGTGGTCGGGGGCTTGGCGCTTATCGTCCTGAGCGCCGGGCCGGTCCGTTGTTTGATTGACAACAACGAAGCGGCCGCGGTGATACGCAGGATCGAGTTGCGATACCGTTGGGTGCTGGCCGCGGCGGTGCTGGGGTTGATCATCAGCGGGGTCTTTCAGTGGGTGATCTTCGGGCAGGCGTACCAGGGACTGGGCGCCAAGGCGCTGGGGCTGCTGTCGGTCAAGATCCTTTTTGCGACGGCGTTGTTCGCGTTGCTCTGGGCGTTTCAGGTCGAGTCGATGGTGCATCCCAAGGCCCGCACCTGGCGTTTGGTGAACCTGTCTCTGGCGGTTTTGGTGGTGATGTTGGCCGGTGTGCTTAGGTATATGCGGCTGGGTGATATCGGTTTGCCGTGACGGACTTCGCACAGGTGCAACATGGTTAGAAACAGTCGTGGCGGCCGGATGCCGATCGAGCGTTTCCTGTCCTGGCGTAAGCGTCGGCGCGGTTGGTATGTAGTGGTGACGCTCGGGGTCGCGGTGCTGCTGGTCCTGGCGGATCGTAATGGGCTGCTGACCGAAGCGGGTGACGAGGTGGCCAGGTATGACGGTAAGACTTTTGTCGTCACGCGCGTGATTGATGGGGATACGTTGGAACTCGATGTGCCGGATGGGGATGAACGGACCACCCGTGTCCGGCTGTGGGGTGTGGATACGCCGGAGAAGGCCCGCCGTGACCCGCCGCGCCCGGCCGAGCCGTTTGCAGAAGAAGCCACGGACCTGACCCGGCGATTGACACAGGGCCAGCGGGTCCGCCTGACCCTCGAGCCACACCGTGTGAGGGGTAACTACGGGCGGTTGCTGGCGTTTATGGAATTACCCGATGGGACGTTTTTGAATGAGGCCCTGCTTGCAACCGGCCTTGCGCGGGCCGACGACCGGTGGAGCCACAGGCATGTCAAGCGGTTTGAGTCTCTTGAGCGTGATGCCCGGGAAGCGAAAAAGGGCCTGTGGGGCGGGCCTTAAAAGAATGCTTGGGGGCCTGTGGGGCTGCCGATAATCAGGAGGCTATGCAGAAACCAGCGGGACGACTGTGTATGATGCGTGTGTTCCGCGGTCCTTGTAAGGAAAGTTCTTTGTTTAAGCGTGGATCAGACCGATTACGGGGTAATGACCGGTATGATCGTCGGCACATGATCGAGGAGACCGAGACGTTTTTGGCCTGGGCGTTGCGTGAGGGGCACGATTTGCCGAGAATCCCACGCCGGCGGGTCGATCAGGGTGGTTTTACCGAGCTGCTGCGTCGGCCATTGGCCCGAGCGGCTGTGGCACACTGGTGGCGTCGGGTATTGGAACGATGACAGGTTAAACGTGATGGATCACTGAACCTCCGGGACAACCGGGTGGAGCGCACATGGCGGTACGAGCGAAAATCAGCAAGGGTTACATCTGGCGGCCGGGCGTGATCGGGGCCATGATGCTAGGGTTCTGCGGCTGGTTCCTCTACGACGGGACGGTCGCGTACCCGCTGCAGCAGAAGATCTGGAACGCCTACAACCAGGTCGTGCAGGACAACCCCGGCGACCCGATCGAGCAGGCCCGTCTTTGGGCCGAGCACGCCGCGGCGCAGGGCTGGCCCACCGGCACACCCAAGAAGAAGGTCGAAGATAAAGACATCCTCACGCAGAAGGTCATCGCCGGGATCACCGCTCCGATCGGGTTGTATTTCATGGCGACCTTCCTGATGGCACGCGGCAGGTGGGTCGAGGCCGACGAGCGAGCCGTGTCGACCAGCTCGGGTCAGCGGACCGACTACGCGTCGATCAAGTCCGTAGACACCTCACGCTGGCAGCGTAAGGGCATCGCCGTGGTCCACTACGAGTCCGACGGCCAGGGCGGGCGGATCATCCTGGACGATTGGAAGTTCGAGCGCGAACCGACCAAGCGGATCTTTGAAGCCATCGAGGAACGCATGCCAGGCAGCGGCGCCGACAACGATGGCGAACTGGGGGATGAAGACGTTCCCTCATCCTGAGAGCACCCACAACTGTTCTAACCAAATCCCTTAGCGCTACACAACAAAGTGTGCTAGGGCATCTCTTCGCCAGGAATAGCGTGTCTGTTTTCACAGCCGCGGATGAATATCCGCGGATCCCCGCATATTCATGCGGGGCTATCACAAAACGCGACACTTGAGGTAGATGCTCTAGCGTTTCTGCTTGCCGAAGGGCTCGCCGGGGTCTTTTGTAGCCTTGCCGCCGACCGCATTGTTGGCGGGTGGGGTTTGCCCCAGGCGGTCACGGGATGTGTTTGCCGACACGACGGGGATGCCGATCTGGCGGTGGACGTACATCGGGGCGTTGACGATCAACCGGCCGTTGTAGTACCGGACCGAGGAGAACAGCCCGCCGTTGGCCTGCCAGATGTCCGGCTCGATGGTTTCGCGGATCGTGTCCGCCAGGCTCTGCCCGCTCTCATTTTTAGTCGGCTGATCGGACGCTTCGTTGTCGTTGTTGTCGGAAAACAGACCCGACGAACCGCCGCCACCGCCACCACCACCACTACCACCCCCCGAGTTTGTGTTGCTCAGCGCCTGTGAGAGATCGAAGCTGGGGGCGTTGGTAAAATTCGGGATCTGCATCACCATGTCGGCGACGTCGTAGACCCGAAGCACCGGGTGGCGGTTGGCCTGACGCTTGGTCATCACCTGCACGTACCAAGGCGTGGCCTCGTAGATCAGATCGATATCGGGTGACGCCTGCCGCATCAACACGTCCAGCAGAAGCCTGGCGGGGACCGTCTTGAGATCGAGCGTGATCGGCTGCTCGGGGTCGATCCCTTCTTGTTCCATCGCGTTCCAGTCGATGATCAGCGGGATGTCCGTCGTCGTTGACCACCAGTTGAATGCGTCCGTGGCGGTGGCCTGGTCCAGGAACACCTCGTCGATGATCGTGCTCATCTTCCGTGGGATCTGCAACGAGACTTCGGGTTGGGGTTCCGCTTGACGGGCGGCCTCGCGTCGTTGTTCGCGGACGGCATCGATCCGGTCCTGCAGGCGCTGAGCCCGCGCATCCGTCGCCAACACGCCGAGGGTCAGGAGAGTCAGACACGCCAAAACCAATACGCGCTTCATCGTCGGCCCCTTGTTTTAAAGTACTCGTTCGGACGCCGCCCCGTGGGGTGCATGGATCAATACCATGCGGGGCATAGCAGAATGATACGCTCGTCGGACGCACAAGGAAAGGGAAAAATCTGCAACCCGTGGCCCGTTCCGCCTATCCGGTCTTGCCGGGGCATAACCTATCTAACCACCCGTCTCACCGGCCGCCAGCGCTCGCAGCCTCGGGAGGACGACCTCGCGTGAGAGGATCTTGATGCAGGCGGC
>JAJDCV010000358.1 GCA_029260675.1 Phycisphaeraceae bacterium | reverse complement strand
CCCGATACTCCCCCCATGCCTGACAACCGCCGCACCAAAATCATCGCCACCATCGGCCCCGCCACCAACGCGCCCGACACCATCGAATCCCTCATCGCCGCCGGCGTCAACGTCGTCCGGCTGAACATGTCCCACGCCGGGCACGACCAGACCAGCCAGGACGTCAAGCACATCCGCGCCGCCGCCGACAAGCTCAGCAAAACCGTCGCCATCCTCATGGATACCCAAGGCCCCGCCATCCGCACCGGGGAACGCGCCACCGACCTGAACCTCAAGCCAGGCCAGGTCATCGCGCTCACCGTCCGAGGCGAACAATCCGAGGAATACACCTCCGTCGACGTCAACTACGACGACCTCGTAAACGACATCTCCGTCGACGACGTCGTCGTTGTAGACAACGGCAACATCAAGCTCAAAGTCCTAAAGAAGAAACACAACCAGCTCGAATGCGAAGTCCTCACCGAAGGCGTGCTAGGATCGCGCAGGCATATCAATCTCCCGGGGGTCCGCGTCAACCTCCCCGCGCTGACCGACAAGGACATCGCCGACATCGAGCTGGGCATCGAGCTGGAAGTTGACTTCTTCGCCATGTCCTTCGTCCGGCAGGCCGAGGACGTCCAACGCCTCCGCGCCATCCTCGACTACCGCAAGGCCCCCCAGAAGATCGTCGCCAAGCTCGAAGACCAGCAGGGCGTCAAGAACGTCGACAGCATCATCGACACCGCCGACGCCGTCATGATCGCACGCGGCGACTTAGGGATAGAAGTCCCCTTCGAGGACCTCCCGCCCCTGCAAAGAAAGGTCGTCAAGCGCTGTGTCGCCAAAGGCAAGCCCGTCATCGTCGCCACCCACATGCTCGAATCCATGATCGAAGCCCCTTCGCCGACCCGCGCGGAAGTCACCGACGTCGCCAACGCCGTCTTCGAGCAGGCCGACGCCATCATGCTCTCCGGCGAAACCTCCGTCGGGAAATACCCCATCCCCTGCGTCCAGGCCATGGACCGCATCGCACGCCGCATCGAACGCTCCGGCGGCGCCGGCTTCGCGCTCAACGCCGACCCCGACGACATACACGCAAAAATCGTCCGCCAGGCCGCCGACCTCGCAAGAGAACTCAAGGCCGCCGCGCTCGTCGTCTTCACACGCACCGGACGCATGGCCCACCACGCCGCCTGGACACGCCTGCTGCGCACCACCATGATCTGCTTCACCAACAACCAAACCCTCCTCCCCCAGCTCGCACTGCTCTGGGGCGTCCAACCCATCCTGCTGGATTTCCCCAACGACCCCAACCAGACCGTCCGCGACGCCGGCGAAGTCCTGATTAAACAAAACCTCGTCCCCCCCGGCTCCACCGTCGTCTTCGTCTCCGAAGCCACCATCAAAGACAAAACCGTCGACACCATCCAGGTCGAAATGCTGGGGTGAGAGGGCGTGCGCTTCTAAAACCGTGTCCCACAAAAACGACCACGCCGATCTCCACCTCCGGCATGGTCGCTTCAGCGATCCATGCTACACCGGCTACCCCTCGTACCGTTTATATGGCACGCCCTCAAGAAACGCCCCGAGTTCCAGCGCCCGCTTGAGCCCACGTTCAAGCCCGATGTTAACCCGGGTGTGTTGATATTTACGGTAATCCGACACGATCCCGTGACGCACCGCCTGCCGGAGCGTGTAGTCATACGCCCGTCGGCACTGCGCCTCGTTACGCAGACAACCGTCAAAATAATCACGGTTCCCAACGGTGCGCCAGAATGGCACACGCCGTTCGGGCAGGACATCGTTCACCTGCTTGGCGACCGATCCGTGGATCCGCTGCATCATACGCCCCAGGTTATTACCTTCGCGCAGATACCCCAAAGAGTGGTAGTGGTTGTCCAGCAGCGAAACGATCCACCAGGTAAAGCCCGCTTCTTGTGTGTAGTGCTGGAATCGGTCCCAGAAAACAAGTTTCGCTTTTTCAGCAGCGAAAGCGGGGTAACGGTCGCGACAACGGGCGGTGATGAAGTACACCTGGTTATCGACATACCAGTGCTCGAAACGATGCCGCCCTTTGTAAATTTCACGGTTGGTGTAAGAAGATTTGTGGATGCGTTTGGGGCCTGGCATCGTATGAGTATAACCCACCGACGCCTACCTAATACATAGTCCCTACCTGCCGTGGTTCGCTGAAGTGACCACGCCACCACTTCCCCCGGCGTGGCCTCCCCTAACGTCCTCAACCTCCCCCGGCGTGGTCGCTTTAGCGAACCACAGCCATGCGCACGGAAACGTCCATTTACCAATCACAATCTTCCACCGAATCACGAATCCCTTACCCCAACGCCCACCAACATCTACACCCCCAATTACGATCGCACACGACAGGTTTATGCGCACATATCCTCACATAAAAACCCACGTCGAACGAACGTGGGATTGTGGTTTAATTTTATTTCGTCGACCGTTTACCGCCGCGGCCGGGGCTTGTTCGCCGCGTCCAGGAAGTATTTCCTCGCTTCGCCGGCGAGGTAGAAGCTGCCGCAGATGATGATCAGGTCGTCTCGGCTAACCGCGCTGGCGGCGAGCTTGAGCGCATCCTTGAATTTGTCCGCGGTCTGGACCATCTTGCCGGAGACCTCTTTGAACTGCTTCTGAAGGTCCGCCGGCTCCACGGCCCGGGGGTTGAGCTTGGCGCGGGTGAAGATGATCTTGTCGGCGCCCAGCGAGATCTCCTTGAGCATGCCGGCGACGTCTTTGTCCTGCCCGCAGCCGAAGATCATGACCAGCGAGTCATACGTGATATGCGCACCGAGCGACCGGATCAAGGCCTTGATCGAATGCGCGTTGTGCGCCCCGTCGAGTATGATCCGGGGCGTGTCCCAGACCTGCTCCATCCGCCCGTGCAGCTCGGTCTCGGCCAGGCCGGTTATGACTTTCTCTTCAGGGAGGTTAAACCCGTGGGCCCGCAGCTTGTCGAGCATCGCCAAAGCCAGCCCACAGTTGTGTGCCTGGTGCTCGCCCCGAAGCGGCACGGGCAGGTGCTCGAAACGGCTGGTCGGGGTCGTCAGGCAGACCCGGGTGTGCGGCCCCAACTCACGGTTGGCCTCGAACCGGTAGGAGAAATCGATCTGGTCCCCGGTCGTCTCTAGCGGCGCACCGACCGCGTCGGCGCAGCTCTGCAGCACCTCTTTGACCTCGGGCTCCTGGATCACGCTCAACGCGGGCGTATCTTTCTTGAAGATCCCCGCCTTCTCACGGGCGATCGCGGGCAGATCCTCGCCGAGGATATTCATGTGGTCCAGGCTGATGTGCGTGATCCCCGTGACCAGCGGCTCCGCCACGGTCGTGCAGTCCAGACGACCGCCCAGCCCGGTCTCCAGGATCGCGATGTCCACCGCCTGCTCGGCGAAGTACCGCATCGCCGTGGCGGTCATGATCTCGAAGAACGTCGGCGGCGTCGCGCCCAGAGCCTTCTCCTTCGCGGCGATCAGCTTGAAGATCTCGGCGAAGTCGTTGTAGCTGATCATCGAGCCGTCGATCGTGATCCGCTCGCGCAGGTCGATCAGGTGGGGGCTGGAGTAGAGCCCGACGGTGTACCCACAAGCCCGGAGCATGCTCGAGAGCATCGCGCAGGTCGAGCCCTTGCCCTTGGTCCCGGCGACCTGAACGACCTTCAGTTGCTGATGGGGGTTGCCCAGCACATCCAGCAGACGACGCATCCGGCTGAGGTTGAAGGTCCGCTCGTCGTAACGGACCATCCGCATCCGCTCGTGGTCGACGTGGTCATAGAGCCACCGCTGGGCGGTGGTGTAGTTGGTGATCTTGACGCTCGAAGCGGACGATGCGGCAGTTTTGGCAGATTTCGCAGCAGGCTTGGAAGCCGTTTTGCTTTTAGCCTTTGTTTTACCAGCAGTTGTCTTTTTCGAGCCCCTGGAGTTATTCGCGTTGCTACGCGCTGAGGTAGGCATAATGGCCTAGTCTACCAGAAAGGGCTCTCAAGGTCAACCGCAATCACGTAAAAACAGACTGGTAAAGCGTTTAACAAAACCCAAAGAGTGAAATAGCCGCAAGACAATTATATAATTAACGAAACAAGCATACTCAGGTCTGTCCGATCCGTTCCTGCCCGTTCATGTAAGGCCGAAGGGCGGTCGGTACGGTCACGCTGCCATCGGCGTTCTGGTACATCTCCAGGATCGGCACCAGCAATCGCGGGCTGGCGGCGACGGTGTTGTTCAGGCTGTGGCAGAACACCGGTTTTTTTGTCTTCTGATCTCGGTAACGCAGGTTAAGACGTCGGCACTGGTAGTCGTACAACCGGCTGGCGGAATGGGTTTCGCCGTACTCCCCGGATGGGTGTCCGTCGGCATCTTCGGGGCCACGCCCGGGCATCCAGGACTCGACGTCGATCATGTCCGCGTTCTTGGTCCCAAGGTCACCCGTACAACACTGAAGCAAACGGTAGGGCAGTTCCAGGCGCTGCAACAGTTCCTGGACGAACCCGATCATCTTTTTGTGCCAGTCGCGTGACGCCTGTTCATCGGCTTCACAGATCACGACCTGCTCGACCTTGTCGAACTGATGCACGCGGTAGAGCCCAGCGGTATCTTTACCCGCGGCCCCCGCCTCTCGGCGGAAGCAGGTGCTGACCGTCGTGTAGCAAAGCGGCAGCTTGTCCGCTTCGAGTATCTCGCCTTGGTGATAACCCATCAGCCCGACCTCGCCGGTCCCGGTGAGGTACAGGTCGTACCCGCCGCCGCGATCGGTTTCCTTGACCTCGTAGGCCTGGTCCTTGCCATCGGGGAAAAAGCCCGTCCCGACCATGCACTCGTCGCGCACGACGACCGGCACACTCAACGGCGTGAACCCGTTTTCCTGGGTCATGAAATCAAACGCGAATCGCAACACCGCCTTGTGCAGCCGCATCCCGTCGCCTGTCAGCACATAGCTTCTACTTCCAGCCATCTTCACGCCACGCTCAAAGTCGAACAGCCCCAACGCCTTACCCAATTCGATGTGCGACTTTGGTGCGAAGCCCTTGTTCTCGGCGAACGATTTGGCGGGGTCGAACCAGTCGGGGTTCCAAGTGCTTAGCTGGACGTTGTCATCCGCGCTCTTGCCGACCGGCACATCCGTATCCGCCGGCTGGGGGATGCGCAGCCACAGCGTGTCACGATCAGCTTCCAGAACGGTGACCCGCTCGGCGAGCGAGGCCTCTTCTTGCTTGAGCGCATCGGGCCGGGCTCGCAGGCTCTGCATCTCCTGCTCGAGCGCGGCCTTTTCATCGTCCGCCGCTTTTTTTAGCCGGCCGGCGAGTTGGCCGATCTGCTTGCCAATCTGGTTTTTCTCGGCGACGAGTTGTTCCCGCCGGGTGATCAGCGGGCGCAGCTCGGCGTCGACCGCCAGCAGCTGGTCCGCCAGGTCGGCCGGGTAGCCTTTGTTCGCCAGGCCGGCGCGGTACTTCTCGGGGTTGGCTCGCAGGTCTTTCAGGTCGATCATGGCGTGTTGCTGCTAGTTATCGGTCATGGTATGCCGGGCCACTTGGCACGGGCGGGGCTCATGGTAATCCAGCGGCGCGGGATGTCGAACCGGGGGGTTGCCAGTGGGCAAGCCAAGAGTGAATCCGGGGGCAGTTCCGGGGGTGAACCGTGGGCCTGGCGGTGCGTCTAGAATAGCGGGAGGGTCGGGGGCCTCAGGCCAAACTGTCCGTGCAATTCTTAGACATCCTTAATGTGTCCGGGAGTGCGGGATTCAGGGCCGGACGACCGATACCAAGGGTTTGGGCCTGTGGATGAATTACCCTGTGAGAGCGGGCCACGGCAGCAGGTTGCACGCCTAGGATTATCGGCCGCACAACCGACACCGGCCCGGATACAATCTTCTTCGTCTTGCTATTTTTAGATCGGGATCATCATGTGGAATTTTGGGGCAGTCCATCCAACGCAAACTCCCGGCCGACGTGTCCGCCGCCCCGCGATCGGTCTGACCGCTTGCGCGGTTGGGGCCGTGTGGTTGATCTGTCTGGTGTTGCCGGCCGGGTCGCTTGCCCAGCCGGCGGCGTCTTCGCCGATTACCGAGGCGTGGAGCCGATTGACGTCTGACAGCCTGGGCCTCGCCGAGCGCGCCGCCGCGGCGACCGAGTTGCTTGAGATGCGTAGCGACGAGGCGACCGGTGCGTTGTCGCTGGCGTTGACAACCCAGCAGAGCCGGGTGGGTTGGCGTGCGGTGATCCAGGCCGTCTCGACGTTCCCGGACAACCCGCCCAGGAAATTGGCCCAGCCCTTGATCGGGTTGCTCGGCCAGGTCGATGCGGGGCTCGCGCAGGATCTGGCCGCGGCGCTCGGGCGCTTCGATCAGTCCGAGGTCATCAAGCAGCTCAGCAAGATCGCACGCGACCGCAGTGAACAGGTCGCCCGCCGCTGCGGCGCCGTGTTGACGCTAGGCCACGACCGCACGACGCAGACCGCCGCGCTGTTGATGGAACTGACCGGCCCCGGCCAACCCGAGCAGGTGCAGCAGTCGGCGTTTGCCGCGTTGGGTTCGCTCACCGCGTTGGATCACTACGACGCCGACCGCCAGGCGTGGGAGTCCTGGTGGGCGAAGAACAAGGGGCTTTGGGCCAAGGAATGGACGCAGCACCTGCTGGAAAACTTTGAGCGTAGAGAAGCCCGCCGCCGTGCCGTGGACCATCAACTCGAAGACAAGCTGTTGGAGTCCCAACGTGCTCTGTACCAGGCCAATTCGCCGCAGGGTCGGCCGGGTGTGCTGGTGTACATGCTCCGCGACCCGCTGACGCCGATCCGCCAGCTGGGGATGGACCTGACCGGCCAGCGGCTGCTGGACGACCTGCCGTTCGATGAGCCATTGCGCGAGGCGCTGCGTGGCCGGCTAAGCGATCCGGTCCCCTCGATCCGTGCCGAGGCGGCGGAACACCTGCGCGACCTGTCCGACGCCGCCGCCGCGGAGCTGATCGCCGCCCGGCTTGGGGAAGAGCGCGAGCAGGTTGCTTCCGTGCTCAGCGCTAACTTACGGATGATGGCCCGTTTGCCGCAGGCCCTGGCGGTGGACCCCGCAACCGACATGTTAAACGACGAGGCCCTGCGTGCCGACTCCGCCGCGGCGCTCGCCTCCGCGTTCGACGCCGAGCTGATGAAGAGGTCGCAGGTCAACCGCGCCGCGAAGCTGGTGCGCAAGTATGTGCAGGACGGCCAGACGCCCCAGCCACGGGTCATCACCCTGATGGGCAAGGTCGGGAACAAGGACGACTGGAAGCGGATCGCCCAGTGGGTGGATCATCCCGACACCACGATCAAGCAGGCCGCCGCGCAGGCGTGGGCGGACTCGGACCGCCCGCTGAACCTTTTGGCCGACCGGGTGGGTGACCCGGTGATCCAGCCGATCCTCATCGCCGCCGCGACCCGCCGGGGCGATCAGGCCTATACCTTAAACATCCTCACGACCAACCGCCCGCAGCGCGGCGTCGAAGCCTGGCGCCGCGCTTTGGTCGCGATGGCGTCGCGCGTCCCCGCCGATTCGGTGCTCGCCACCGCTCGACACTTATCCGAACTCGGCGAGACGCCGCTGCTGCGCCTTGAAATCCTGTCCGCCGGGATCGACCGCCCGGAAGAAGCCGCGCTGCGACCCGGTGAGCGTTTGGAACTACTGCTCTCCCGTGGTGAGGCGCGTCTCGGTGCCGGTGACCCGTCTGCGTCACTGGCCGACTTCCAGGCCGTCGCCGCGAGCGAGTCCGACCTGTCCGCGACGCAGAAAGATAGGCTGGGCCGGGGTTTGATCCGAGCTTACCTGCTGGTGGGTCAGATCGATGAAGCCTTCGACGTGGCCAAGGAACTGCTGGGCCCCGCGGGCCGTGGCGTCTCCCCGACCGACGACCGGATCGTCGACCAGTTCATCCAGACCGCCCAGCGTTTACGCCGGGAAAACCGCAAGGACGAGGTCGCCAAGATCTGCCTTGAGCTGCGCAACCTGCTTAAGCCCGCGATCAAGCCCGAGGTCGGCGGCCAGATCGCGACCCTCGAAGCCTGGGTCAACGGCTCGGTCAACACCACCCCGCCGTTGTCCGCCGCCGAAGAGACAGGCGATGATAACGGCGAGGGGCCGGCCGCGGAGTGACCATGACGCCGGCGTTCCAGCAATAGATGGGCGCCCGGCTCCCCAGGTCTCACATGAAGAAGCAGGTTTTTACACAGCACCCGCTACCGGTGCGTGTACGATGTCTATGATTGGCAACCGTTTGTCGGTTGACCCGCCGGTGAATGGCCTTGGGTTTGCAGGGAAAAGCGATGAACGAAAAGCGTAATAAAACAGGGCGATGGGTAGGGCGCGTGTGGAAGCCGGCGATCTTTGTTGTGTTGGTTGCCGCTGTGGTTTACTGGGTGAAGATGTCCCCGGTCGCCGTGACGAGCCACCAGGTTGAGGCAGGCCCGATCATATCCGAGGTGATGGGGACCGGCACGCTGGAGGCACGGGTCGCGGGGACGGTGAGCCCGAAAATCTCCGGGCGTATCCTTGAAGTCTTGGTCGATCAGGGCGATCGTGTGAAGTCCGGCGACGCGCTGGTCCGGCTCGATGATGCCGAACTCATGCAGCAGGTCGCGATCGCGCGGGCTCAACTCGAAACCGCGAAGTCAGCCATCGACCGTCTTAACGCCGACAAGGCCCGGACCGACGCGGTCGCGATCCAGGCCAGGCGGGACAACCAACAGACACAGAAACTGTTTTCCGGCAACGCCGCGACCCAGGACGAGGCCGACCGTGCCGCGGAGACGCTGTCAGTTGCCGAGGCGGGCGTGTCACGTTCTGCGGCAGCGCTGTCGGAGGGGCGTAGCGAGCTGGTCGCCGCCGAAAAGAACCTTGAGTATCACCAGGCGATCCTCGCCGACACGCAGATCGTTGCTCCGTTTGACGGATTGATCGTGCGTCGGCACCGCGAGGCGGGTGATATCGTTGTACCCGGCAGCGCGGTCCTCTCTTTGATCTCCACCGAGGAGTTATGGATCAGTGCGTGGGTCGACGAGACACAGATGTCGGGCCTACACGTCGATCAACCCGCGCGGGTGGTGTTCCGTTCTGAGGTTGAGCACCCGTACCCCGGCGAGGTGGCCCGCTTAGGCCGGGAGGCCGACCGTGAGACGCGCGAGTTTATTGTCGATGTCCGTATCCTTGATCTTCCTGAGAACTGGGCCGTCGGGCAGCGGGCGGAGGTTTATATCGAGTCGGCCCGCAAGGATTCGGTGGCGCTGCTGCCCACCGGGTTTCTCGTGATGCGGGAGAGCCAGCAAGGCGTGTTCGTCGATGTCCGTGGCACAGCGCAGTGGCGGGCCGTGACGCTTGGCCTGCGCAGCACAGAATCTGTCGAGGTCGTTGACGGGTTGGTGGCTGGGGATGTCGTGGTCAAACCCGTTAAGGCAACGCCCCTGCGTGACGGCCGAAGGGTCAGCATGCAATGAACCTCGCCTCCAAAGATATCCGACACAGCTTCGGACGTTTTGCGCTCACGACGGTGGGCATCGGCATGCTGCTGATGATCGTCATGGGGATGGGCGGGATCTACCGCGGCATCGAGGGCGACGCCACGCTGTTGATCAACAGCATCGGGACGGATATCTGGATCGTGCAGCGTGACACACGCGGGCCGTTCGCGGAAGTCTCGCGTGTCCCGACGAACCTTGTCGATCGTGCATCCTCCGTCCCCGGCGTCGCGACCGCCAGGGAGTTTGTCTACCACACGATCCAGCGGGAGCACGCCGGCAGGCCGCTACGGATGTCGGTGCTGGGGCTGAGTTGGCCGACCGACAAGGGCGACTGGCTCCCGCTGGTCGCCGGGCGAACGCTTAAGCAAAACCATTACGAGATGGTCGCGGACAAGTCATTAGGGCTTTACCTGGGCGAGCGCTGCAGGCTCGGGAAAGACACCTACACCGTTGTCGGCATCACCGCGAACATGATCAGCTCGTCCGGCGACGGTATCATGGCGGTCACCGTCGACGATGCGCAGGCGATCCAGTTCGACACCACCGGCGAGGCTGTCCGCCTGGAACGCGCCGCCCGAGAAGCACGCGGTGTCCGTAGCGAATTGGTGGCGAAGCAGCCGTCGATGCTGGAACTCGCCGACCGACCGGCCAACGAATTGCCCGCGCTGGCGCGCCCGCAGGTCAGCGCGGTGATGGTCCGTGTTGCGCCGGGTGCCGATGCTCAGGCGGTGTCGGACATCATCGCGGGGTGGGGCGATGTGTCTATCTTCTCGCAGCAATCCCAGAGAGACCTGCTGATCAAGGGCACCGTTGACCGTGCCCGCCGACAGATCGGGCTGATCCGCGTTTTACTTACGGGGGTCGCCGCGATTGTCATGGCCCTGATCCTCTACACACTCACGCTCGACAAGATCCATTCGATCGCGCTGCTCAAACTCATCGGTGCGCCCAACACCGTCATCCTCGGATTGATATTGCAGCAGGCGTTGTTCCTTGGCGTGCTCGGATACGTCATCGCCTACGTGCTTGGGCAAAAAATATTCCCGAACTTCCCCCGACGGGTGATCCTGATCAACAGCGACCTGATCCAACTGGCGGGGATCGTGCTTCTTATCTCCGTCGTCTCGAGCCTGCTGGGGATCTGGAAGGCCCTGCGTGTGTCACCCAACGAGGCCGTCGGCTAATCCGCGGATCATCAAACCATGCACGACGGTTTCGCTATTCAGACGCAGGCCCTGTCCAAGGTGTACGGCAGCGGGAACACCGAGGTTGTCGCCATGCACGACGCGACCATGACCGTCCGCCGTGGCGAGGTCGTGGCGCTTTTGGGACCAAGCGGGGCCGGCAAGTCCACCTTCCTCACCGCGATCGGCCTGATCAACCCCCCGACCTCCGGCAGCGTCAAGATCGACGGCCAACTCGTGATGGATGGCCCCGACTCGCACACCAATCTCCGCACCTTCCGCCGAAAACACATCGGCTTCGTCTTCCAGAAGTCGAACCTGATCCCCTTCCTAAGCGCGATTGAAAACGTGCAGATCGCGATGGAGCTCAACGGCACCGCAACCCGATCGGCCCGCAAGCAGGCGATGGAGCTGCTCGATTACCTCGGCGTCGCCGACCGAGCCGACGGCCTGCCCACAGCGCTCTCCGGCGGGCAGCAGCAGCGCGTCGCCGTCGCCCGCGCACTTGCCAACAAGCCCAGCATCATCCTCGCCGACGAACCCACCGCGGCGCTCGACAGCCACCGCGGCCAACAGGTCATGGAACTCTTCGCCCAGGTCGCCCACGAACAAGGCGCCGGCGTCGTCGTCGTCACCCACGACCACCGCTCGCTGAGTGTGTTCGATACGATCTATGAGATGGAAGACGGCTTGATGCGCAAAGGGGAGCAGCCCAAAGGGAGTTGATATGGCCTACCAGCCATCTCGACCCCTGCCGCTTAGTTTTTCGGGGGCCAGGCATCTTCACCAGTCTTCCATCGGCGTCGTCCCCGACATCCAACTCCACTCCACCTCGGTCATGAACCAGGTGTAGGCCTCGAGGTCGCTGATACCCCAGTCTTGAAAATCTTTGACCTGTTGGAACAGGGCGTTGGCGTTTTCCGCGGTCGGTTGATCCAGCAACGCATCGATGCGCGTCAACAGGTCGGCGGGCTTGTCCTCGACCGTTTCCAGGGCATGGGTCAACCACTTGTGGTACGGGAACAGCTTGCGGTTGTGGGCCAGGACCAACCGCCCGGCAAACAGCGCCAACTGCGACGCGGCCCGCGTGATCGTGTAGCGGTTCCCGTGGCGCAATGATTCGTGGATCAGCCAGTGCTGGATAAACACCATGCAGTAGAACGCCTTGATCCGCCGGCCGCGGTCGTGTTCCGGGTACACCGGGATCTTCTTGAGTAGTGCGTCGAGGTCGGGGATGTGCGAGTAAGCGGCGAACGCCCCCTCAAACGCCGCCCGCGACGGCTCATTGCCTTTCTCGGCAAGCTCTTCAAGGAATGACAGGCTGATGATCTTCCCGTCGACGTACCCGCCCTCGTAATCGCAGAGGTCTTGGCGGTTGATAAACAGGTCGCCCGGTTTAACCAACCGACGCCGCCGATCAAACTCGGCCTCGGTCGCGACGATCAGAAAATCTACATCCGAGTCCGGCCGAGCACAGCCCTTGGCGACCGACCCGCCGATGATCAACGCGGGGAAACACGGGTCGTCACGGTAGGCGTCGGCGAGGCGGTCGATAGCGCGGCGGTGATGGGCTTGAAGGTCCATGCGGTGAGTATATTTAGAGGACAACAAATCCGTATTCAGTATCATTACAAATGGTGAGGCGGGAGACACATCAACCGGGGGCAGGCCTCGTTCCATTACTCACC
>JAJDCV010000357.1 GCA_029260675.1 Phycisphaeraceae bacterium | reverse complement strand
ATGATGCCGGTCTACCCGCTGGACGGCGGGCAGATCCTCCAGGCGATCCTCTGGTTCTTCATCGGCCGGGTCAGGAGCCTGCGCGTCGCCGCGACCATAGGCGTGATCATGGGCGCGGTCGTCGGCGTCCTCGCCCTGATGGCCCGCGACTGGTGGATGGTGATGATCGCCATCTTTGTCGGCATGCAGGCCTGGAACGGCCTGAAGGTCGCGAGGATCCTGGCGATGTATGAACGGTGATAAGTGGGGCGCCAAGGTATTCAGACTGTGTGAGGTCTGATTGAACCGGGGGAGGTGTTGGGATGCCCGCATGCCCAACCCTACACACCAACCTCTATACCCGCTGCCACCCGCCAGTCCGCGCCGTCGCGTTCGACCGGCCGGTAGAGCGTGTCGCGTTCGACGGGGTTGTAGCCGGCTTCGATGATGGCCTGGCGCAGCTCGTTGACGCCGACCTCCTGGTGGGTGTCGGCCCCGCCGACCTTGGTGATGTCGTACCAGACGACCGTGCCGTCCAGGTCGTCCACGCCGAAGTCCAGGGAGACCTGCGACATCGGCAGGGTCTGCATGATCCAGAAGGCCTTGACGTGCGCGAAGTTGTCGAGCATCAGCCGGCTGACGGCGAGCATCCGCAGGTTGTCCAGCCCGCTTGGGCCCGGCAGGTGTTCCAGCTCCGACCCGTCGGGGAAGAACGGCAGGGGGATGATCGTCTGGAACCGGCCGCCCCCGGATTCACTGTTCGCAATCGCCTCGTCCTGCGCTTCGCGGAGCAGGCAGAAATGATGCACGCGGTCTTCCAGCGATTCGATGTGGCCGTAGAGCATGGTGGCGTTACTCATCAGCCCGAGCTGGTGGGCTTCACGGTGGACGTCCAGCCACTTGTCGCTGCGGATCTTGCCCTTGAAGGCCTCGTCATGCACCCGGTCGTCGAATACTTCCGCGCCGCCGCCCGGCAGCGACCCGAGCCCGGCGGCCTTGAGGTCATTTAAGACCCCCGCCAGATCATTGGGCCGTTTGCTGATCCGTGCCAGGTGAACGATCTCGACAGCGGTGAACGCCTTGATGTGGATCGCCGGGACCGCGTTACGGATCGCTGCGAGCATGTCGGTGTAGTACGAGAACGGCAGAAACGGGTGCAGCCCCCCGACGATATGCAGCTCCGTGGCACCGGCAGATGCCGCCTCTTGGGCATGCTCCACAATCTGTTCGACCGAGTCCTCATAGGCCCCGTCCTGTCCCTTCTTGCGATAGAACTCACAGAATTTGCATGACAGCGCGCAGATGTTCGTGTAGTTGATGTGCCGGTTGACGTTGTAGTAGGCGATCCTGCCGTGCAGCTTCTGCCGGACGTGGTTGGCCAGCTCGCCGATCGTCCAGATATCCCGCGACCGCAGCAGCGTCAGCCCGTCCTCGGGGCTTAGACGCTGGTCGGCGTAGACTTTCTCGGCGATAGGTCTAAGGGCTTCGTCACGCATGGTCACATCATAGCACCGCGAGAATTACCGGGTTCTGTGCTCCATCGCCTCATTGATCGCCAGTTCGATCTCGTCTGCGAGGGGGGACAGATCCGCCACGATGTCGGTCTGGTCAAAGATAGCCAGCAGCGTTGGGCTGGCGAGGATGACACTGAGGTTCCCGCGTATGCTCTCGTTTTCGAGGATGAGGCTAATCTCGGGGTCATCGGCAAGCATCTTCATCGCTTGCTGGACCGATGGGCGCTGCCGGATCGTTTCGATCGCCGGGTGGTTGATGAACGCCTGATGCGCCCCGGGGTCGTTGAGAACGACCAGGCCTTTGGAAAGCAGGGTGAGCAGCCGCATCTCGTTGAGGGGGTTGACAGCGTCTGCCAGTCGGCCGACCTTGCTGCCACGTGCCGTTTGCGCGATGGCTACAACATACCGGGAGATCGGGTTCGAATTGGTAGAGCCCTCGTGGGACTGGGTCTGTGCAAGGCTCGTTGCCGCGATGGGTTCCAGGCTCAGCACCGCCCAGATCAGCAGCAAGCCGAGCAAAGCTCCCTCAAGCAGCCCCAAACCCGAACCGACCATCCGGTCGTAACCCTTCCACTGCGGATTGCGTTTTTGCCATTGGCCGATCACGACCTGCAGGGTGATCGTCACGAGGACGACGCAGGCCAGGGCGCTCAGCCCGGTGCTGATCATCCGATTGGTAGCCCCCGTGGTGCTGAACACCGCGGCGCACAGGCCTTCCAACGCCTTACCCATAGGCACCGCGAACAGTGCGCCGGCGAGCAACCCGCCAAACAGGGCCCCGATCCTGGCGGCGCCTATCCAGTACCCGTTAGCGGCAGTAAAAGCGACGAATAGAAAAAACAGGATGGTGACCAGATCGCCAAAGGCGAGTACCGCAACGGATATCACAGCAAGCAGGCACAACACGATGACACGCGGTGACAAGAAGAAGCGGGTCCACCCGGCGGCGTGCTTAGGACTCACAGGTGAGACCTGTACCGGTGTTATCTGCGGGGGGGCGGCAGCGGGCGGGGAATTGTTCACAACGCCCTCAAATAACTCGGTGAGCACCGATTGATCGTCTGGTTTGGCGTCCGCAGTTTCGGCGTGTTTTTGATCGAACTTGCGTTTAGCCTGTTCGTAGCAGGGCAGGCAGTAGTAATGCCCCCGGGGGTCCTTGGTGCGCGGACGCCCCGAACAATCTTCGCCGCAGATCACGCAGATCTTCTTCATAGTAGTGGCCGGATAATAGGCCGGCACCATACCCCGGGCAATCGGTTTCGCACTCATGGCAACGGTTCGGGCTCGAGTTATTACCCCCCACGCTTCACGCCCCGCCTACCTACCCTCCCAACACCAACCACCATCATCAGCCCCAACGCGCCCGGCTCGGGAACGGAGGACGAACCTTCCTCCGCCGGCGGCACCCCCGCGTTCCAACTGCCCAACACGAAGTTCAGGTCTTCGATCCCCACCAGCCCGTCGCCGGAGGGGTCGCCCATGAGCGGGTCAAACGGGGTGACGTTTTGATTCCAGTTGCCCAGCACGATGCTCAGGTCAGCGATCCCGATAAACCCATCGTCGTTCAGGTCGCCGGTCGGTGCCGGCCCGAAGGTCAGATCCAGCAGGGCATAATCAACCAGTGTGTCGTCCCGCACCGCGACGTTGAGTTTGCCGTCCTGTAGCGTCGGGATCAGGTAGTCCGAGTTGACGTTGGTCAGATCCAGCGAACGCAAAACAATCGTTGACGTTGACACCGGGTTCCAAGCGAGTTGGTCGTAGGAGTAGACGGGAGAAACATCGTCTAGCAGGATTCCGTCAGTGAAGACCTTGCTGTGTACGCCACGGATCGAAAGGGTGAGCGTCGCTGCGGTTACGATCTCATCGGGATCAATCTCGAAGTCAAAGGTGAAAGGCACCTGTGAATCTTTATGTGCGAAGTCGAATCCGACGAATGGCCAAGTCGATGGTGCCGTTGGGAACAACGCGATCCGCCAATCCAGATCGGAATGCACATCGTCCGCACTCCCCGGCCCGTTGTTGAGACCGCCGTCCATGTCGCCAAGAGTGATTGACAATGTGCGTGCATGGGTCGATGTGCATAGCACGAAGATACAGCACGCACCAACCAACAATACATCTCTGAGAGTTCGCGACATGATGGTCCCTTTCGGAAGTGAGGCGTGCCCCGATGGGCAAGAAATATCAGTTAAGCACAGTGTAAACGTTATCCTCGCCGCATCAATCGTCGTAATCCATTATTTGGCTATTTGCATGGTATACGGGCTTGCCCAGCTTTACATCCGGGAAGAACTGGTCACAATCGAGCCATGCAGATCATCGGACACGGGATCGACATTGTGGAGACCGCCCGGGTGGCGAAGATGTTGGAGGACCACGGCGAGCGGTTCCTTCGGCGGTGCTTCACGGAGGATGAGCAGGCCTACGCCGCTGACAACCCCGCTCGAAGGGCGGAACATCTGGCGGGGCGGTTCGCGGCTAAAGAGGCGGTCTTGAAAGTGCTGGGTACGGGCTGGTCCAACGGGATCGCGTGGACGGATGCGGAGGTGGTCCGCGAGGTGTCCGGTCGGCCGACGGTGGTGCTGCACGGGCGCTGCTCGGAGTTGGCGGGGGAGTTGGGGATCACGGGCTGGCACCTGAGCCTCAGCCACACCGGGGCGTACGCCACCGCCAGCGCGATCGGGGTGGGATGAGGCAGGGCATGAGGGGGTGGGTTCAGGGATCGGGGATCAGGATTGCATAGGAACAGGGATGGTCGCGGATAAACACGGATATGATCGAGAAGGGATAAATCCATGGGAGGGCCGGAGGCGAAATAATTGGCCGCAAATGAACGCAAATACGGAGCAGGGGGTAACCCGATGACTCAGTTCCTATTCGCGTTGATTTGCGTTCATTTGCGGCTAATGTCTTCCCTATCTTCCTAGCCCCTTCGCGGTTATCCTGATAGTTAACCATGACCCCACGCCGCCGTGACAACACGCCGCCTTACGAGATCATGGGGCATACGCCTGCCCAGCCCCAGGCATCCGGGCGTGGGCCTCGTCCGGGTGGTGGTTCAGGGATCGGTGGGTTTGGCCGGTCGGTGCTGGACGCCTGGCACGCGGGCGCCAGTGAACCTCTGACGCTTCGGGTCCCCCGTGGGATGGCCCTGTTCCTGATGGCGGGGTTGATCGGTCTGCTGATCCTGGCTTACGTGGTGGGTCACAGCCGGGGTGGATCGGCCGCCGAGAAGCGGGTCCGTGCGGAACTGACCCTCAGCGGCCCCGGACACACCCCACCGCTACGGCCAGGGGCAAGCCAGGGCGGTATTACGGGGCAAACTGGGGCCACATCGACCGAGCCGCTGGACCCCAGGCGTGTGGATCCCCGTGAGTCGGGACTGAATTACCTGGTCCTGGCCTCCTGCCCCCCGAGCGAGGCCGGGCGGCTCCAGGCGTTCCTTCAGGAGCGTCAGGTTGAAGTCATGGTCGGTCCGCGTAATAATAAGGGGCTCTGCCAGGTGATCGCCCTGAGGGGCTTCACCCGACAGCAGTACCGGGACACCGACGAGAAGACCCGGTTCATGACCCGGATGCGGGCCCTTGGGCGGGATTGGCAGACGGCGAACAAGGGCAAGGGCGAAGATCTCAGCTCTATGTATTACGTCAAGTATGAACCCCCGGATTAACCCCCGGATTAACCCCCGGATCAATCGCCGGAATAACCCCCGGCATCACACACAACCGACCGTATAAACCGTAACCCCGAATAGCAGATCGTAGAGACCCGCCATGAGCATCGACCGCAGCCTCAAGACCGCTGGCAACCTCGCCCGTCACCGCAACGTCCTGACCCGGGACGAGCGTATCGCCAAGCTCGCCGAGATGGGCCAGTTCGACGAGCAGAAGGATAACCCCATCGGCCTGCCCAAGGTCGGCAACCGCAAGGTCGTCACCGGTGGCAAGACCAAGAAGAAGAAGACCGAAGGCGAAGAAGCCGAAGGCGAAGAAGCGAAGTAGCCCTCCAGGTCGCCCGTGTGATCGGAAACATCAGGGTAACCGTAGAACTCACAACACATCGTGCCTGCTGGACTGTGGGGCTACGCACCGCCCGTTCCAGACCGGTGTGATCGCTACCTAAGGTCTCCGGGCTCCGCCGACGATAGGCCGGGCCTGTCAGACGGACGCAACCCCGCTATGTTCGACCCCAACCGCTTCATCGCCGACAGGACCCACGCGGTGGACGCCTCGGGGATCCGTAAAGTCTTCGACCTCGCAGCCACACTCGAAAACCCCATCGACCTGTCGATCGGCCAGCCCGACTTCGATGTCCCTGACACGATCAAGCAGGCCGCCGTCGACGCGATCCAACAAGGTCAAAACAAATACACCCAGACGCAGGGCATCGCGCCGCTGGTCGAGCAGGTCCGCGGTCGGTTGGACCGCCGGTTCCCCAAACTTGGCGATGACTACGGCCTGCTGATGACCTCCGGTGTATCCGGGGCGCTGTCCCTGCTGATGCTCTCATGCGTGCAGCCCGGCGACGAGGTGCTGATCCCCGACCCGTACTTCATGATGTACAAGCACCTGGTCAGTCTGGCCGGGGGCGTGCCGGTGTTTGTCGATACCTATCCCGACTTCCAACTCAGGCCCGAGCGGATCGAGCCGTTGGTCACCGAGCGGACCAAGATCCTGCTGTTCAACTCCCCGTCGAACCCGACCGGCGCGGTCGCCACGGATAAGGCTTGCCGGGAGATCGCCGACCTAGCGGACCGCCACGGGCTGCTGCTGGTCAGCGATGAGATATACGACGAGTTCTGTTACGAGAAGACCGAAGCTCCCAGCCGCCCCGGTGAGATGGTCGTGCCCTCGCCCTTGGACCACAACCCAAACGTGCTATTACTGAATGGCTACTCCAAGACCTACGCCATGACCGGTTGGCGTTTGGGCTATGCCGCAGGCCCCCCGGCCGTGATTGCGGCGATGTCCAAGATCCAGCAGTACACCTTCGTCTGCGCCCCGTCGGTCACCCAGGCCGCCGCGACGATCGCGTTTGGCGTGGATGTGTCTCCGTTGGTCGAGGCCTACCGCAAAAAGCGTGACAAGGTCGTTAAACGTCTTAGCGATCACTACGAACTGACCACGCCGGGTGGGGCGTTCTATGCCTTCCCCAAGGTCCCCGAGCGACTTAGCATGTCCGGCACGGACTTCGTCAAGCGCGCGATCGAGAAGAGCCTGCTGGTGATCCCCGGCGAAGTCTTCAGCGAACGTGACACCCACTTCCGCCTCAGCTACGCCTGCGACGATGAACGCCTCGACAAGGGTTTGGATATCCTCGTCGATCTGGCAAAGTCGTAAGACTGTAGAAGCGTCTTGATCACAACACGGTCGTGGTCGCGGCGGGGAGGTGAACGATCTCGCCGGTGTCCCGACGGACGATCAGCCCATGATCCGGGTCCAGGTCGATGACCGTGCCGGATATGGTCTGGCCATCCGTTTTTACCTTGATGCTCTGGGCGCGGTGAAGGTTGCGGACTCGCCACTCATCGACGATCAGGGGTACATCAAAGGTGTGAAGGTTGCGGTCGATCTGTGCGATCACCTTCTCAGCAATAAGCAGACGATCAGCCGGCCAACCGAGCATCGCGAAACTGGTGATCCGAGACCGCAGATCGTCTGGTAAATCAGCAAGGTGGTCCTTGGTCAGGCCCACGTTGATCCCGATGCCGATCACGGCCGTAGCGGTGGAACTGCCGGCGGGCTGGACGGTCTCGACCAGGATCCCACCGAGTTTTCGCTGCCCTATGTAGATGTCGTTGGGCCAGCGTATCTGGATCGGCCCATGGCCCGTGACTCGCTCGATGGCTTGTGCGATGGCCACCGCGGTGAGGAAGGATATCCTGTCGATCGATTCGGGCCTGTCCGCCGGCAGTTTGTGGGTCATGCTGAACAACAGACCCGTGCCCGCTGGGGCAAGCCACTGCCGCCCCAACCGACCGCGCCCGGCCGTCTGCTCATCCGCGAAGATCACCACCGACTCGCCCGCGCGTGCCTTGACCAGATCCTGGGTGCTTGCGGTTGACTGATAGACCTCAACACTCCGACGAGACCGTTTTGGCAAGGCGTGCCGAAGATAATCTTTCCAGACCCCAAGCCCGGTCTTAATCAAACGGATCGTATGCATGTCCCGCTCGATCTCGCAGCCGTGGCGGACAATTCTTATCACCGAACGCTCGACACTATTTGGCGTGGCCCGGAACGCCTGCATGAAATAGCCCAACTCGACGGGTTGGCCGTTGGAATACAGGAGCGTACCCAGCGTGTCGAGTTCTGCTTGTTTTAGATCGGCGGTCACGACGTGATATCCAGCCCCAGATCCAGCGCCGGGGCCGAGTGGGTCAGCGACCCGACCGAAATGCGATCCACGCCGGTTTGAGCGATCGCGCGGACAGTGTCGAGCGTCACGCCCCCGCTGGCTTCCAGTTCGACACCCACCGATCGCTGATCGCGGATACCGACAGCCAACTCAAGATCCTGCACCGACATGTTGTCCAGTAGGACGATGTCGATACCGGCGTCGATCACCCGCCGAAGCTGATCGAGTGTGTCGACCTCAAGCTCGACGGTCAGCGTGGGGCTTTCCTCTCGTGCCCGCATGGCTGCCGACTGAACCGTGTCAAATAAATCATCAAGCGAAACGCCAGCGATGTGGTTGTCCTTGATCAGCATCGCGTCGTACAGGCCGACCCGGTGGGTTTGGCCCCCGCCGCAACGGACCGCGTATTTCTGAAGCATCCGCAGGCCCGGGATCGTCTTGCGTGTGTCGAAGATATCTGCATCCGTGCCCGCGGTATACTGCACATACTGGCTGGTAAGGGTCGCGACACCTGACAGATGGGTCATGAAATTCAGAGCGACCCGTTCGAACGCGAGAATCCCACGCAGCGGGCCGGCAACTTCGGCTACGACGTCACCGGGGCTGAGGTCCTGACCATCACACCAGGCGTCTCTGACATGGATCGGTCCCGCAATATCAGAGTAAAGCTCTGCGATCATCGGCAGGATCGCGGTGCCTGCGAGCACACCTATCTCACGGGCGCAAAACTTCGCGACCGCCATCTGCGAGTCCGGGATCATCGCTTCCGAAGTCACGTCACGGCTGTCCGTACCCATATCCTCTTGCTTGGCCAGCAGGATAAATTCCGCCAGTGCAGAGCGATTGACAAACTCATCGATCGATGTCTTGAACTTCGGGCTCATAATCGGATTTCGTCAAGGGTTCTGGCGGAATTCTACCCGATACAAGCCGCGCCGCATCGCGATCAGGCGGACCACGTCGCCACACGCGATCTGGTATTCATCGAAGTACGGGCCCCAGCCCCGCCAGCGGAGCATCGGTTTGCCGTTTGCGAACCCTGTAACGACCTCCCGGCCGTTAGGCATCAGCAGCGTCACCGGCTGGCTCCGCATCTCTTCGGATGCCCCCGGTAGTGACAGGTACCGGTTGCGGATCGCCCCGTCCGTCAGTGGGATATCCAATAGCGGACTCAATAAGTCATCCACCACGTGCCAGGCCCGCATGGATTTGACATACCTCGGCCCAACATCGATCGGCTCAACATCGTTGAGGTGGATAAAGACCGCAAACCGGCTGCTCTCTTTGAGCACCCAATAAGCGTCATCACCACACACCGCCCGATTATGGCGACGGCGGAGCTTGTGGATGTCATTCGGCACGAGCCCTTCATGCTGCTCGACGGGTCCGGCGATCGCGGTCGCCATGAAAGGCCCGGACGACGCCTTGATGAAGAGCCGTTCCCCGGTCTCGATTGCGCGGTAGGGCGGCTGGGCCGAGCGCATCAAACGGCTCTCGACGGTCTTTTTCCCCTCAAGGATCAGCCTGACATAAGGCCGTTTTAGGATTGCCACATGGATCGACATGGTTAAGTCAGATAGGTGTAGCCGATCAGCCCCTGCTCGTAGAAACGCCGAAGCCGCGTCGCCTCTTCGACCGTCAACCTGTCGGAGCGCACCGCCGCCTCGACCGAACGCCGGAAGTTTCTCCGCAGCTGGTCCGTGTCGTACTGGACGTAGCGCAGCACCTCGGTCACGCTGTCGCCCTCGACGACCTCATCGATAGACGCCCGGCCGTGCTCGTCGACGCTCACGTGCACGGCGTTGGTATCTCCCAGCAGGTTATGCAGGTCGCCGAGGATCTCCTGGTAGGCACCGATCATAAACGCGCCGATGTAGTAGTCCTCGCCGTTGACAGCGTGCAGCGGCAGCACCGGGCTGGCTTGCTGACCTCCGATGAAGCGGTCGATCTTGCCGTCGGAGTCGCAGGTGATGTCCGCGAGGATGCCCTGGCATGTCGGCCGTTCGTTGAGCCGGTGGATCGGCATGATCGGGAAGAGCTGGTCGATCGCCCAGCTGTCGGGCATGGATTGGAAGATCGAGAAATTGCAGAAGTACGTCCGGCAGAGCAGTGATTCAAGCGCCTTGAAGTCCTGTGGCGGCTCCGGCAGATTACGGACATATCCCAGGGCCTTGAAGCAGACCGCGAAATACAAACGCTCGGCCAAGGCTCGCAACTCAAGCGTGCAGTACCCCAGGTTAAACAGGTTCATCGCCTCACCGTGCGCTACCTGCGCGTCGTGGTAAGACTGCGCGTAGGTGTTTTCGTCCAGCTCGAAGTAAGCGTCGTAAAGCGAGCGGATCGGGTGGGGCAGATCGTCCACCTCGGCCCGGGGCATCTGCGTCGGCGGCTCGAAGCCATCAAACCCAGACGACCCCAGCACGTTAAAAACCAGAACACTGTGGTACGCGACCATGGCCCGGCCGGACTCGCTGATGATCGTTGGGTGGGGGACACCGGCTTCGTCACAGGCTTCCTGGATGAACGCGACTACGTCGTTTGCGTACTCCTGCATCGAGTAGTTCTTGGAGGAGTGAAAGTTGGTTCGCGAGCCGTCATAGTCGACGCCGAGTCCACCTCCGACGTCGATCAAGCTCGGCGTCGCACCCATTTCGTGTAGTCCGACGAAGATTCGGCTGCCCTCGACCAACGCATCCTTATGCGCGCGAGCGGCGGTGATCTGGCTGCCGATATGGAAATGCAGCAGCTCGACGCAATCGAGCATGTCCTCTGCTCTGAGTCGGTCGACGGCATCGACGATTTCGTTCGAGGAGAGGCCGAACTTCGACCGATCGCCGGTCGAGTCCACCCAGCGGCCTGCACCACGCGTGCTCAGCCTCGCCCGCAATCCCAGATGGGGCCGGATCGAAAGCTCGCGCGAGATCTTGATTACGAGATCGATCTCAGAGAAGCGATCGATGACGACAACCGGAATGCGACCGAGGTGCTGTGCGAGCAATGCCGTCTCGACATAGGCGCGATCCTTGTAGCCATTGCAGATGATCAGAGCATCGGGTGTATCGAGCAGGGCGAGCGCGACGAGAAGCTCGGGCTTGCTGCCGGCCTCGAGGCCGACGCCGACCGCTGCTCCGAACTGGACGATTTCTTCGACGACGTGCTTCTGTTGGTTGACCTTGATCGGGTACACGCCCCGATACTTGCCGCGGTAGCCTTCGTCTTGGATCGCGCGCTGAAACGAATCGCCCAGATTTTTGATTCGAGTGGCAAGGATGTCAGAGAATCGGATCAACATCGGTGATCGAACACCCTGCTGATGCAGATCATCCACCAGCTCACGCATGTCGATGCGCGCGTGTTCGCGACCCCGAGGCATGACTTCGAGGTTGCCTCGGGTGTTGATATCGAAGAATCCCGCCCCCCAGTTGGGAACGCTGTAGAGTTCGAGACTGTTGGGAATCGTCCAGCCGCGCATCAGTGACCGCCCGGGATCGGAACGCTTCGTTGTTGACCGTTCGTGAGGTCTCGAACCAGGGCTTCGCCGCGCGCGAGTTCGTCTGGGCCGATCAGGAATACCTCGCGGGCTCCGGCTTTGTCGGCGTCGGCGAGCACCCGCTTCAGCCGAGGCGAGCCCAGCACGATCTCGACGGAGTTTCCCTCGTTGCGCAGCGCGCTCGCGACCTTCACGGCGGCCTGACGTTCGGTTTCACCGAACGGAAAGACGACGGCATCCAGATTGCGCGAAAGTTCCGGCAGCTTCTTCTTGTCGGCCAGCAACTCGCTGATCACGACGTCGCCAAATCCGAAACCCACCGCCGGTATCGAAGGTCCACCGAGCGTCTCGAGCAGGTGGTCGTATCGCCCGCCACCGCATACGGCGCGAAGTTCTCCCCGTGTGTCGAAGGCTTCGAACACGACCCCGGTGTAATACGCGAGGCCCCGAACGATCGAGGCATCGAATACGACGCGGTCCATGAACCCGTAGGCGTCGAGTAGCTCGAACAGCCGCTGGACTTCGAGCAATCCCTTCGAGTTGGCGGGCGCCAGCTTGGCGACTTCCGACAGATCGCCGGTGGCAAGCCACGAGATCACGAATCGAGCGTCGGTTGCGGGAAGGCCGACAGGACCCGCCGGGTCGGTGAGCAGGTCCGCGACCGCATCGGGTCCGATCTTGTCGAGCTTGTCGATG
>JAJDCV010000356.1 GCA_029260675.1 Phycisphaeraceae bacterium | reverse complement strand
CGGCCAGACCGTTGCCGAGCGCGCGATGGCCTTCGAGATGGACGTCGTCGGCTACGACCCGTTTTTCAATCAGGAAACCGCCTGCGAGGGCCGGGTCAAGATGGTCCGCGACTTCGCGGACATGCTGCCCCTGGTGGACATCATCAGCTTCCATGTCCCGTTGAACGACCAGACCCGCTCGATCCTCAACAAAGACACCTTCGAAAAGTGCAAGGACGGCGTGTTCGTCGTCAACGCGGCCCGCGGCGGCGTCGTCGATGAGCAGGACCTGATCGAAGCGCTGGACTCCGGCAAGTGCGCCGGTGCGGCGTTGGATGTCTACACCAGCGAGCCGCCGGAGGAAGACAGCCCGCTGCGCACGCACCCCAAGATTTTGCACACCCCGCACCTGGGCGCCAGCACCGCCGAGGCCCAGCAGGCGGTCAGCGTCGATGCCGCCGCGGGATGCCTGACCTACCTGCGCGGGCAGGGCGTCAAGGGCGCGGTCAACGCCGGGGGCCTGAAGATCGACCTCTCCCCGATGCAGCAGCGCTACGTCGATCTCGCCCAACGGATGGCCCAACTGATCAGCCCGATGGTGACCCGGGGCGTCTGCACCGTCACGATCGAGATGGTCGGCGGGGGGCTCGCGGCGGGCCAGAGCATGATCGAGCGCACCACGCTGGTCACTCTGTTGCAGGAACACCTAAGCGACCCGGTGAACATCATCAACGTCGCCCAGGTCGCCGAGAAACGTGGGATCAAGGTCCGCACCGTCCTGGTTGACGAGGAGGGCCCGCGCGGCAGCGAGCTGTCGATCCAGATCGAAGGCCCCGCCGGCTCGGTCGATGACAAGACCCACCAATGCGACCGGGTCCGCCGGATCGTCGGCCGGGTCTACGACGACCTGCGCCCACGCATCGTCGAGATCAACGGCTACGCCATGGACATGGTCCCCGCCGGTCCGATGCTGCTACTGCAAAACGACGACCGCCCGGGCATGATCGGCCTGGTCGGGACCGTCTTCGGCGAGGCCGGCGTGAACATCGCCGACATGGCCATCAGCCGCCGCGACTCCACCGCCCTGATGCTCTTAAACCTCGACGCCGAGCCCGGCGCTGACGTGATCGAGACACTCAAGGGTAAGCCCGGCATCCTCAAGGCCGCCGCCGTCAAACTCGCGCCGGAAGGTGTGTAAAGCGAAGTCACACCGCGAAGGCGCAAAGAGCGCGAAGGAAGACGAAGAAGCAGGGCCACAGATTTACACAGATTCGCACAGATTTTTAAGCAGTTGTGGGCTGCCGCAGCCTACAGAGTCTGAGATAGGCGCACCACAACTTTCATCCTCATTCTTAATCTGTGTAATCTGTGAAAATCTGTGGGCAAAACTCCGGATCGCCATCGCGCTCTTTGCGCCTTCGCGTTTTCCGGCGTGCCAGATTGATTATCGGTGAGCAGTGCCCTCACTACCCACGCGCCAGCGGCTTGGACTTGCTGGTGAGTTTGGGCTTGGCCTCGCCGATCAGCTGCATCTTCTTGTCCAGCGTGCCGGCCATCTTTTCGAGGGTGGTCGAGAGCAGGAACTTTTTCAGCTCGCCGCGGATCGGCTTCCACTGGTCGTGCTGGGGGCAGGGCTGCTCGTCGTTGCACTTGGCCATCCCCACGACGCAGGCATCCAGGGACTCGACCCCGTCGATCAGCTCGACGATGTCGTAGAGGGTGATCTGCTTGGCCGGGCTGGCCAGCGCGAACCCGCCGCCCCGGCCTTTGGCGCTGGTGAGCAAGCCCTTGCGGACCAGGTCCTGGAAGATCTTGGCGACGAAGTGGCGCGGCAGGTCCGTGCCCTCGCACAACTCATCCAGCAGGACGTACCCATCGGGCCTCAGCATCGCCAACCGGGTCATGGCTCGGATCGCATAGGCGCAGGCGTTGGAGTAGATCATTGCGTAAGATTCCGGAGAGTCTACGGTTTCGAGAGTTATGACGGGCTGACAACAGGGGAATTATAGGTGTGATGAGCTTTTTAGGCAACGGCTTTTGATCGGCGGGGGAGTCCGGGGCATCTGGGGGACTTGGGGCGTCGCTTTGTCGGCTTTTTCGAGGTATCCAAGGCGGTATCCCAGGGGCTTCCCGTATAACAACTCAGGCGGGTCGTCACGGGCCCGCAACCTGCTAGAATCCGGCTTTGCTTCCTGACCCCACCCAGACCCACCCTAACGAGCCTTGGCCATGACGCCCCAGACCGATCGCTGTTGTGACCCCGAACTGCTGGCGTCTTTGAACCTCACCGCCGGCCACTGCGCCGTCGTCGGCCTGCAATGGGGCGACGAGGGCAAGGGCAAAGTGGTGGACCTCCTGGCCGGGCAGTTCGACCTGGTCGTCCGCTACAACGGCGGGGCCAACGCCGGGCACAGCGTCCAGGTCGGCGACAAACGTTACGCACTGCACCTGATCCCCTCGGGCATCCTGTCACCCGACGCGGTCAACGTCCTGGGCAACGGCGTCGTGATCGACCCCGCCCAGGTTGTCAAAGAAATCAACCAACTCCGCGCCGAGGGCGTTGCCATCGGAGACAACCTCAAGATCAGCGACCGCGCCCACCTGGTCTTCGAATACCACAAGGTCCAGGACGCCCTCTACGAACAGGCCATCGCCAAGGCGATGGGCGGCGCCGCCGCGATCGGCACCACCGGCCGGGGGATCGGACCCTGCTACGCCGACAAGGCCCTGCGCTCCATGGCCATCCGCGTCGGCGACCTGCTGGATGAATCCGCCCTGCGCGACAAGCTCCACCGGATCGTCGCGGTCAAGAACACCGTGCTGGCCGCGCTCGCTAAGCAGTGCGATCAGCCGTTCACGCCCTTCGATGCCGACGCGGTCTTGAAAGACACATTGGCGCTCGCCGAGGTGCTGCGCCCGCACATCTGTGATTCGGCGCACCTGCTGCACAGCTCGATCGACGCCGACAAACGCCTGCTCTTCGAGGGCGCCAACGCCACACTCCTGGATATCGACCACGGCACGTACCCGTTTGTCACAAGCAGCAACTGCTCGTCCCTGGGCGTGCACACCGGCACCGGCGTCCCCGGGCACAAGGTCCAAAACGTCCTGGGCATCGTCAAGGCCTACCAGACCCGCGTCGGCGGCGGGCCCATGCCCACCGAACTCAACGACGCCACCGCCGATCGCATCCGCGAGGTCGGCAAGGAGTACGGCACCACCACCGGCCGACCCCGCCGCGTCGGCTGGCTGGACCTGGTCGCCTTGAAATACA
>JAJDCV010000355.1 GCA_029260675.1 Phycisphaeraceae bacterium | reverse complement strand
ACCGACAGGTAATCGACACACCAACGCCCAAGCACCCAGCTAACCGACAGGTGCCCGGGCAGCACCGGCGGCCTTGGCCAGAGCCATTCCGATACCGGCTGCACGAAAAGAATCAGCCCGGCGACCGCGGCGAAACTCAATTGAAACCCAGGCGTGAACAGATCCATCGGCCGCCAGAGCAGCACGACAAACGCCGCAAACGAAAGCACCTGGATCGGCTGGACCCGCCGGCCCGTGCCGTAGGCTGCGCAGAACAAGCCGGCCATGATCCCGGAGCGCACGATCGGGACGCGCAGCGGCACGGCCATGAGATACAGACACAACACCGCCAGCACGACCAACGCCGCGCGGGGTGGGTGGGGCACAAACCAACGCGCCAACAGCCAGACCAGCCCAAGAAGGATCCCCAGGTGCGCCCCGCTGATCGAAAGCAGGTGCGCAAGCCCCACCTGTCGGAACGCGAAACGCACCTCGCTGCTCGATCGGTCCTTTCGGCCAAGGAGCATGGTTTCAAGCAGGCCCAGCGTCGGCGAGTCGCCGGACATCCCAAGACGCAGCGACCCAAGCGCAGCGTCCGAACATCGGCTGCGCAACAGACGCTGATAGCCGGACAGGGTTGATGCGCTTTGATCAAGCCGCTTCCAGTTGTCTCGGTTGCGCAGGGTGAGTCGGCCGATGATGCCGCGTTCCGCCAGGTATCGCCGGTAGTCGAACTCACCGAGGTTCCTGGGCCCGGCGATCGCACCGAGCCAGCCGGTCGCCTCGATGCGTTGGCCGATCCCAAGTCGGTGATCCGCCTGATCTATCCGGACCAGCAGGTCGCCACGGGTATCAAGCCACCGCCCCGACACCTCGATCATGTTTACGCGCATCACGAACCGGGTACTCGGTCGCTCGTAGCTGAATCGTGCAAACGCGCCGCCGGTCGGTGAACCTGTCATGCCCGGCTCGATCACCTCACCGACAACCCGCGCCAGTTGCGATGTCTCCCCGACGTAAAGCGAAAGGTCGTGACCGGTGGTGTGCTCGCTGCGGACGATGAACCAGGACGCGCTCAGTGCGATCAACGCGAGGATGCCCCAGGCCCGCACCCCCTTGGCCCTGCCCAGCCGGAGCATCCAGCACGTCACAGCTGTCAGCACAAAGGACACCGCCAGCCAGGGCCAGAGCCACGCAAGCCATCGACCCATGACGATGCCGATCATGACCGCCGTCGTCATCGCTGTCATCGGGCCGGGTAACTCGGCGAGGGGGCCGGGGCTGGTTTGGCCGAAAGGATTGATTCTTACTTGAGATGGAAATGACACGGCCCCATCATACCCGCGAGTCAGGGCGCGGCTTCAATCCTGCTCGTGCCCTGATCGACCGACGGCACCGAAGCTTCGACCGTGTGTTGCCGCTTGCCCCGGGCCGTGTACAGCAGGATGTTACTGACAAGACCGCGTGCCGAGTCGGTGTCGTAACCGTCGATGCCCCAGCGCTGCGAACCCATCACGCCCAGCGACAGGTCCTCGCGCGAGGCGATCACAACCGGCCGGCCGTCGACCCGGATCGCTTCGAGCCTGGGTGTGGTCAACAGCCCCTTATTCAGCGTGCTGTATCGGCGGTAGCCTACCTTCCGCTGGTCGTACCCCCCGGATCCCCCTGCACCCCCGGTAAGCCCCCGGCCGGTGATGATCGGATGATCGGCGTCGAGTGGCGCTGCCTGGGCACCAAACACCGCCTGCAGTTGACGCAGCACCCCGTCGGTGAACCCGCCCCGCCCGCCGATCGTTTCGATCAGGATCGTGCCGCCCCGGTTGACGTATTTGACCAGCCCACGCAGTTGTTCGGCGGAGAGGCGGTGAACGTCGCTCCCCCCCAGATAGACAAGCGGTGTGTCCGCACGGTCGATCTGATCAAGCGGCATCTGCTGGCCTGTCAGCTCAAGGCCCGTCCGGTTGTAAAAATGATTCACCAGCGGCAGCCAAGCCAGCGGCTCGATGACATCGCGCCCCGGTGGCACGGCCCGTGTCACCATCAGCTCGCCGCGCGAGGGGGTGTCGTCACGCGCGACGATCGGTGTATGCAACCGCTCGTCTGTACGGGCCCGGTCGGAGACCAAAGCGTGCAGGTTGGCCATGATGTGTCTGGCGCCCGTGACCTTGCCGGTCCGGCTTGATTGAAACGACATCCCCCAGTCCAGCGGCGCCAGCACGATCAGGTCGCGCACGCCGTTGGACAAGACCCACGGCCGATTGTCTTCCGTCAATTCCACCGGGAAGACCAGCCCCATCAGCGGGTGGTCCGGGCCGGCACGTTCAAAGGCGAGGTCGGGGTAGAGCTTCTTTGCGATCTCCCTGACCGATTCGTCAAACCCCGGCGCGGCGTTGTCCGGTGTCGCGACCAGGATGCCGCCTAAGTCGAGGTAGGTTTTCAGGGAGGCCATCGCGGCTTCGCCGATGTCAAGCGGGGTGTCCGACGCCACGTAGGCGACCGGTGCGTCGAGCCAGAGCAGCGGGTCCGCGTCAATTTCGACCACCTGCCAGTTCAGTTGCGCCTCGGTGATGTTACCGAGTTTCCGGGTCAGGATGTTCAGGTCGTTGGGGCGGTTGTTCCATGCCTGGCCCGGGAGCCTGAGCTTGTTGATCCACACGGGTTCTTTGCCGTGCGAAAGAAAGACCAGCGCCAAGGCGGTGTCGGAAATCGCGCTGCCCATCGAGCCGGTGCCGCGTTCCTGTTCGAGGATGGCGGTCGCCCCGGTGTCGAACCAGTCGTGCCCGCCGAGGTTCTTGATCCCGCTGGCCAGCGCAGCGCGTTCAAGCGAGACCAGGAAGTACATATCGCCGCGGCCATCCAGGCCGTTATCTTTGGCGTACCGGTCGAGCCAGGCGGTCGCGCCCCGGATCGCCTGCGCCACCTTGGGCGGGGGCTTGTTCCGGCTGAGATACAGCCGCTCCTGCGCGATCAGCAGCGAGGTCAGACCGGCCGCGGTCATGGATCGTGTCGAGTTGCTGCCCCCGTTGTATCCCCACCCCCCGTCGGGGTTCTGCTTCTCGATGAAATGTTGCGATGAGTGCTGCCAGACCCCCCCGGCGTTGGGGCCCTGGCGCTTGGCGGATTCCCAAAGCCCCAGCAAGCCGTACTGCGTGACCGAGTGGTCGTAGCGAGGGCCGGTGCGTGGGCCGTAGTCGAACAGGCCGTCCACCTGTGCATGCAGCAGCCACTTTGCGTCGGCCGCGAGCTGTGCACGGTAGTCGTCCGAGAGCGCCGCCCAGCAGTGTGCCCGCAGCGAGACCGCGTAGGTCCCTTTGATCGGCAGGGCCTGCAGGAAGCCCACCGCGGCGTGGACCTCTGGCTCCTGCACACTCAGACCGCTGCGCAGTAACGCGAACGTGACCAGCGCCGTCTCGCCACCGCGGTGATGTGTGTGGTTAGCGTAGGACTTTTCCCATCCACCGGTCAGCGGGTCCTGCTGCGACAACAGGTAGACCTGCATCCGCTTCATGGCGTCGCTGATCTGTGCATCGGTGACCGCCTGCGCCTGGGTCAGAGGCAAGGCAATCACTGCAAGAAGTGCCAAGAATCTGCACATCGGATCGCCTGCCGCCTTGGTGTGGTTCGTGCCCAGATACCCCGGACACCCTGTTCAGGGCGCATCGGCCTGCGCAGCCGTTACCAGATCATAGCGCTTCGCAGGACATTACGCCACAATATTTAACTGGCGTTTCGCTTGGCCCCGTCGTCCGTGTCGTTGGCCCCGTTCTGCTCGCGACGGTTGAACTGGCGGGCGGCTATCTCCAACCGATCGGCGACCAGGGTCATGGTCTCGGGGCGTTGGGGCGCTTCGGTGTGGATGCAGTCCATCACCAGGCTGGACAACGCCGGGGGAACCTCGGGGTTCAGCTCCATCGGCGATTTGCAGGTGTCCTCCGTGCGGAGGCTGATGCCCGCGCCGCCCTTGGGGATCAGCGTCGGGACGTGCTTCTGCGTCAGCAGCCAGTACATCGTCGCCCCGAGGTTGAATACGTCCGTGCGGGGCGTGATACTTCGGCGTTGAACCTGCTCTGGCGCGATGTAGTCCGGCGTGCCCTGGATCCGTTCCTTGACCGTGCCGATCGTGCAGCTCTGGCCGAAGTCGATGATCTTCACATCGTTCTCACCGGTGATCATGATGTTGTTGGGCTTGATGTCGGCGTGGACGTACCCGGCCTTGTGGATCCCCCCCAGGCCGTGGGCGATCTCGATGCAGACGTGGCACAGGTCCGCCAGCGTGTCCGGCTGGTGCTTCTCCAGCGTGATGCCGTCCACCATCTCCATCAGGACCAGCACCTCGCTGGTACGGATGAAGTTGCGCTGACGGATCAGCTTGATGCTCTTGCGGAGGGTCGGGTGGTCGAACTTCTGGGCGACCTCGTGTTCGAGGATCGCCTGATCCATGAAACGCTGGTCGCTGGGCGAACTCTTGATCACCCGCTTGAGCGCGAATAGCTCGCCATCGCCGTTCTTGACGGCATAGATGGTACTCCTCGCCCCAACTCCAAGTGTGGCAAGGACTTCATACCCGAGGATTTCACTGAACTCGGCCATAATGTCGTACGGGCAGGGGGTACGCCTTATAAATAACTAGCGCAACGCACCCTAACGCCCTTTTTCCCGGTCAGATTGTCCGAATAACCGAATGAAACTATGTCCCTACTATATCCGAGGATGCCCATATTCACAATGCATACCCCGTTTAAATCGTCCCCCACGCAGGGTAACTTGACCGCCTACAACCCTTAATCCACCAGCCTGAACGGCTTAGCAGAGTCCCCCCAAGCTTTGCTCATGGGGTGACTGGTTGGATAGTCGCGGTGCGTGCGGGTACATGGCACAACGACCGAGTCACCGGAACTATTCGACTGTCCACCCAATCTGATGTACGTCCGGTGATTCACCTGCGTGACACCGACCTACCGCCCGGTATTAGCGCACAACGGCCGACCGCCAGGTGTATCGGGGGGTTGACCGCTAGTAGTCGGGGTTATGGGTTCAGCAGCTGCTGACGGAACCAGGCGTCCGGGAAGCCGCTGGTGGCGGTGCGGGCCCCGATCTGGGCGTAGATGCTGTCCTTGGCGA
>JAJDCV010000354.1 GCA_029260675.1 Phycisphaeraceae bacterium | reverse complement strand
TACTCGACGCGCACCCATGGAATGTTTTGTTCGAAGGCCCTACGCCGAGGTTCATCGACTTCGGATCGATCACACCCGCGGAGGAGAATACGCCTTGGGTCTCACAGGGCGAATTCATCAAGACATTCATTAATCCGCTGTTCCTTCTGGTACGAGGGTTCGGCGATGAAGCGCGCAGGCATATGGTTCAAACCCGCAAGTGGGGAGTAACCGACCGGGATCTGGCGCAGACCCTCGGTGTCAAGGGACGGATGACACGCTTCTGGCAGGGCCTGACGGTGCTCCCGGGGACGCGTGAGCCAAGGCCCGGCGCGCTTGAGAAGATGAAAGATTACCTCGACCGGATCGAGCTGCCGACGCCTTCGACCGAGTGGTCGGACTATTACCGGGAGTACGCCTCACTGGATGACCCCGGCACGTGGACGGCGAAGCAGCGTGTGGTCGATTCGATGCTGCGTCGGGTACAGCCCGATACCGTTTTGGACCTGGCCGCCAACGCCGGCTGGTTCTCAAGGCTCGCTGAAAGACACGGCTGCAGCGTTGTCGCAACCGACAATGACGAAACGTGTTTGGCGAATCTCTATCAGGACGCGAAAGCCAAGGGGCTGAATATCCTGTCGGTGGTACAGGACTTCACCCGCCCGAGCCCGGCCCACGGAGCGAACAGCGAGTTCCCCGACGCGTACTCACGCCTGCGGGCCGATCTGGTCCTGGCTTTGGCGATCACGCACCACCTGGTCTTCAAGGCCGGGATGGATTTCGACCAGATCGCCCAGACCCTCGCGGGCTTTACCGGGCAGGAACTGCTTGTCGAGTTCGTCCCCAGGGAAGACCGGCATGTTGCGGAATGGTACACCGATGAATATGCCTGGTACACGCTGGAAAATTTCAGGGCCGCGTTGGCAAAATACTTCGACGGGATCGACGTGACGGTGTCGAACGTTGCGCCCAGGGTGCTTCTGTCCTGCCGCGCGCGACGTGTCGGAGAGCAATCTAAGGCTGCCTAGGGCTTCTGGATCAAAGAACGGGTATCAGTGATGCTGCAGATGTTGCGTCAAATCAGATCCGTCGCAGGCGCCGCCAAGCGGGGGGGGCTTATCCTTGGCCACGCCGGGGTCGAGGCGGCAAACCGACTGGCCGCGCAGCGCATCGCGTCCAGGCCGACCGTGGTCCAGTTCCCGGTCAACGATATCTGTAACTCTCGCTGCGGTATGTGCAACATCTGGCAACGCAAACGCGACCACGAGCTGACCCCCGACGAGTTGGCGGGCATCCTCCGCGACCCGTTGTTTTCCGAGGTCAGTTTCGTCGGGCTCAACGGCGGTGAGCCCACGCTCCGCAAGGACCTGCCCGAGCTCGCCGGTGTGCTCACCCGTGGGCTACCCAAACTCAAAGAGCTGCACATCATCACCAACGCGATCCGGCACAGCGATGTGACCGAGCGGATTCTGGCGGTGAATGACGTGGCGAAAGATGCCGGCAAGAAGTTGAGCGTCAGCGTTTCCCTCGACGGCGTCGGTGAAGACCACGACCGCAACCGCGGTGTGCCGGGCAACTTCGACTCGGCTGTCAAAGTGATCGACGCGCTGAAAGAAAACCGCGTCCCGGTCTCGATCGGCTGCACGCTCACGAGAGAAAACTGCTACGGCGCGGACGACCTGTTGCAATGGTGCGAGGACAACGGGATCGGAGATTATGAGTTCCGCCTGGGCGTGGAGATCCGGCGGGTTTACAACGAGGGTTACGACCTGCTGAACCCCCTGACGCCGTCGCAGTGGTTCCATTTGGCGATGTTCTTCGACAAACTTTCGCACGATCAGCGTGTCGGGGGGGCGCAGCGGCGGTTCTACAAGAGCCTGGTCGATCAGATTGCTTACGGCTCACCGCGCTCGGCGGGGTGCCACTGGCAGACGCAGGGCGTCACACTTGATGCGCGCGGCGACCTGAGCTACTGCTCGGTCAAGAGCCCGGTCATCGGGTCGGCGCTGACCGGCAGCGCGGCGGAGGTCTATAAGAAGGGTTTGCCCCAACGCAGGCAGATCATCAAGAACGACTGCGCTAACTGCCGGCACGACCTGCTGGGGCTGCCGCCGATCCGGGAGAGGGTCAGGCAAGGGATCGATGAGATCACCGAGCCCTGGCGGCGCAGGATCGCACAATTCAACAGCCGGCAGGACGTACAAGAGCCCGACTTCACTCCGCACACCCTCAGCCACCCCACGCTGCCGCACCCGGCGCGGTGGCGCAGCGTCGTGATCACCGGGTGGTACGGCACGGAGACCCAGGGCGACAAGGCGATCCTCGGCGAGCTGGTCAATTTCCTGTATACACACAGCCCCGGTTGCAAGATCACACTGACCACGATCGACCGCAAGGTGAGCCTGCAGACGCTGCGCGAGATGCCGGAGTTGGCGGGGATCGAGTTGGTTGAGTTGAATCGCGCCGCGGAGTCGGGTGTGGTCGAGCGGGCCGACGCGGTCATCCTCGGTGGCGGGCCGTTGGAAGACATCGGTGAGACCGAGCACGTCTGGCGGATTTTTCACAAGGCCAACCAGTTGTGTAAGGCGCGGGTGATCTTCGGCTGCGGGGTCGGGCCTTTCCATAACGAGCGGGTCAAGGCGCAGGCGTCGGCGATCCTGCGGATGACGACCGGAGGGTTCTTCCGCGATCAGGAGAGCCATGATTTCGCGGTACGGCTTGGCGCTTCGCCCAAGCTGGGCGTCGGCTGCGACCCGGCGCTGCGGTATCTTTATCGTTGGGCGCAGGAACGGAGCCAACGTCTGGCACGGCTGAACCAACCCAAGGAAACACGGCGTGCCCCCTGGCTGATCGGGCTGGTCCGCGCCAACACCTGCGAGTACGCCGCCGACCTGTCCCCCGATGTGTTGGACGGGCGTAACCACCAGACGACCGTGGACCTGGCGTCGATATTCGAGTCCGTCGCGACTCACCACGACACCACCGCCGAGTTGTTGCCGATGCATTCGCTGCCGCTTGGCGGGGACGATCGGCTGTTCAACCGGCGGATCGCCAAGGCGTTTACCGACCGCGGGCGTGTCTCGGTTGAGCGAGGGTACCTGACGCTTCAGGAGCTGCTGGAAGCCATCGCCGACGCCGCGGTGGCGATGCGTTACCACGGGCACTTGTTCTGCATGGCGCTGGGTGTGCCGGTGCTCTCGATCGATTACACCGGCGAGCACGGCAAGGTCGCCGCCCTGATCAAACGTATCGGGTACGGCCGGTGGTCCCGGCGGTGGCGGCAGATCGATCCCGACGACGCAGCCGGCTGTCTCAGTGAGCTGATCGAGAAGCGACACTCGTGGTCAGACTATCTCGAAGACAAAACGATCGGGCTGGTCAGCGAACTCGAAACGACGTACGAGAAGTCGTTCGGCGTGACTGTTTCCGACCGCGTCCGTATCAAGCCACCGACCGCACTAACCCTCCAGGCAGGGGCCGCCGCATGAGCCAGATGAAGTCACAGATCGAGTCGCGGGCCGCGGCGCTGTTGCGAGCCAGCCGGGCGATGGTGCGTGGCGCGGGGCAATTAGCCGGCCAAACTACGCCGCCGATGGGCTCGGTGCGTTTCGGGTCGCTGCGGCGGACCACGCCGATCGCCGGGTCGTTCGGGTACGGACGGGGCGGGACACGGATCGGCAGGCACTATGTTAATCAGTTCATCCAGGCCCACGCAGACGATATCCACGGGCGCGTCCTGGAGATCGGGGACAACCACGTCACGAAGACATTCGGTGGTGACCGGGTGACGCAATCCGATGTCCTGCACGCTGAGGCCGGCAACCCCCAGGCCACCGTGGTCGGCGACCTGGCGACCGGTGAGGGTGTGCCCGCCGGGGTCTACGACTGCATCGTCCTGACGCAGGTCGTGCAGTGTGTTTATGACATCCGTGCCGCGATCAAGCACACCTGTGCTGCGCTCAAGCCCGGTGGGGTCGTGTTGATGACCACCCTCGGGCTGGGTCAGATAAGCCGGTATGACGCCGACAGGTGGGGCGATTATTGGCGGCTTAGCGCGCAGGCCGCTGGGCGGCTGTTCGGCGAGCACCTGCCTGATGATGCCGTCGAAGTTCAAACTTACGGCAACGTCCTGACCGCGACCGCGTTCCTGCACGGGCTCTCGCTTGAAGAGCTGACTGAACCGGAGGTCGACACTCACGACCCGGACTACCCGATCATCGTCGCCACCCGGGCGCAGAAGCCTATGGATTTATGATACGCAGTACGATCGACAACCTGCGAGGAAAGGCCCTTGGGCTGTTGCGTCGGCCCTCGAACAGCGCGGTGGTATTGCTATATCACCGTGTCATCGATCTTGATTGTGACCCCCAGCTTCTCGCGGTAAATCCGCAGCGGTTTGAGGAGCAGATGCGGCTGATCGCCCGCGAGTTTCACCCGATGAGCCTGTTGGAGCTCGGCGCGTGCGTCAGGCGGGG
Organism: Phycisphaeraceae bacterium; assembly: GCA_029260675.1. Taxonomy (GTDB): domain Bacteria; phylum Planctomycetota; class Phycisphaerae; order Phycisphaerales; family Phycisphaeraceae; genus JAJRRS01. Next base: position 3,700 of record JAJDCV010000354.1, on the reverse strand, counting down.
GAGTGTGCCGGACCGCGCGGTCGTCGTGACGTTCGATGACGGGTACGAAGACAACCTGACGATCGCCAAGCCGGTCCTTGAAGAATACCAGGTTCCCGCGACCGTGTTCGTTGCCAGCGGAGCGGTCGGGAGCCATCGCGAGTTCTACTGGGACAAGCTCGAAGATATATTTTTGACAGATCGCATCCTGCCCGGCGAACTAGCTATCCCCATCGGGGGCGATGACTACCGGTGGGGTTTTGGGGAAGAGATATCGGGCTACTCACAACAACGTTGGAACGTGCTCTCCGCCGAGCGTCCGGGTCGGCGGCAGTCTGCGTATCTCGAATTGTGTGATAAGTTACGTCCCCTCCCTTTTGATCAGCAGTCAGCCGTACTCGACGGGTTGTGCCGATGGGCGGGGATCGGCACGGAACCACGCACGACTCACCGTACGGTAACCGGGGATCAGTTGAATCAGCTTGTCTCGAGCGGGCTGATCGATGTTGGCGCTCATACGATTGATCACCCGATCCTGGCGACGCTGACGATGGGCGAGCAGCGCCGGCAGATACAACAGAGCAAAGATGATCTGCAGCGGTTGATAGGCGGGCCTGTACAGAGTTTTTCTTATCCCTACGGCACCCGCAGCTCGTACACCCGGGCCACCGTTGACGCCGTGGCCGAGGCGGGATTCACCTGTGCCTGCTCGAACTTCACGGGTGAGCTAAGACGGGACGTCGATCCTTATCAGTTGCCCCGGATGCTGGTGCGTGACTGGGTCGGCGATCGTTTTATGGAAGAAGTGGGGGCGCTGGCGGCATGACACGCGACGCCCTGAACATCCTGCAGGTCAGCACCGCCGATCGCGGCGGTGGGGCGGAGCGTATCGCGATGAATCTGCATCAGCGGTACCTTGCCCGTGGCCACCTGGCGACGATGGCGGTCGGGCGTAAGATCGGAAGCGACCCGCATACTATCGAGATTCCAAACGCGCGTGAGCGCCACGTATGGGCACGGTTCTGGTCGGGCGCGTCGTATCAACTGAAATCACATGAGCACCGCTTGGGCAGCACGCGCTATCTGCGCGCGGCAGCCGAAGCGATCGGCAAACCCGACGCCTGGCTGGACGGGCAACTGGGGCGTGAACACTACGGGTATCCCGGCACCAAGCGGCTGACCGACTTAATAGCGCAGAAGCCCGACCTGATCCACCTGCACAACCTCCACGGGGGTTACTTCGATCTGCGTCGGTTGCCAGAGATCTCACGGCAAGCCCCGGTCTTCGTCACGCTGCACGACGCCTGGATGCTCGCCGGTCACTGCGCCCACTCCTTGGGTTGCGATAAATGGCGGACGGGGTGCGGCGGTTGCCCTGCGCTTGGGACTTATCCCGCGGTGAAGCGGGACGCGACTGCCGGGAACTGGCTACGCAAACGCGCTATCTATGCAAGCAGCCGGGTGTATCTCACCGCGCCGTCGAAGTGGCTGTTGGACAAGGCCAAGCGGTCGATGCTTGCGCCGGCAGTGCTCGATTCACGGGTGATCCCCAACGGTGTTGACCTTGAGGTGTTCCGCCCCGGCGATCAGGCCGGTGCGCGGCATCGCCTGGCCTTGCCGGAGAGCGCGCACATTATTCTCCTGGCCGCGAACGGGATCCGACGATCAGATTTCAAGGACTGCGACACCTTGCGGGGGGCCATCGGCCGTGTGTCTGAGTCGGTGGTCGATCGCCCGGTGCTGTGCGTTGCCCTGGGCGAAGCGGGTGAAACCCAGCACATCGGGCGAGTACGCGTTCAGTTCGTCGCCCCCCAGTCGGAGCCCGAGGTCGTGGCTGATTATTACCGCGCCGCCGACGTATACGCCCACGCCGCGAAGGAAGACACGTTCCCGACGACGGTGATCGAGGCGATGGCTTGTGGTACGCCGGTGGTTGCTTCAGACGTGGGGGGGATCCCCGAGCAGGTCACGCACGGCCAGACCGGGCTGCTTGCGGCGCCGGGCGACCCGGTCATGTTCGGTGCTTACCTAACGATGCTTCTGCACAACCCGGGCCTGTGCCGTTCGTTTATGGAGCAATCAGTCAAGGTGGCGGCACAACGGTTCGACCTGGGGATGCAGGTTCAGCGGTGCCTCGCGTGGTACCAGCAGGCCGTACACAAGGCACAAACCCCGGGGGGCCGGATCGCCGCATGAGTATGGATGAACAGGGCACGAACGAGACATGAACGAGACATGAACAAGACCGAGCTTAACAACCCGACGCCCCGCCCGAAGATCAGCATCGTCATGGTCGACGGCTCGTTCCGTGAGCGTTACGACTCGATCGACTTTATGGCCCGGCAGGACTTCCCCGCCGAGGACTACGAGTTGATCTGGGTCGAGTACTTCGACGGCATCCACCCTGATCTGCAAAGTCGGATCGATTCGGCGAGTCGGGGCCGTCGGTTCAGAGCAATCACACTGGGGCGTTCCGGGGCGTACCACTCGTCTTATTGCTTTAACCGCGGGATCGCCGAGGCGCGTGGCGAGTTGGTGGTGATCCCCGACGCCGATGTGATCGCCGAGCCGGGCTTTTTGAGCGCCGTCTGGCGGGACCACCAGTCAAGCGATCGGCTGGTTACCTACTACCACCGCTACAACGAGCCGAAGGATGCGCACCACGATACGGTCGAGCTTGATCATCTGCGTAGCGTTTGCGAGCTGACCAACCCGTCGAACCACGGGGCGTGCCTGTCGGTCAGAAGGAAGTGGCTCACCGAGATCAACGGGTACGAGCAGAGCCCGATCTTCGCGACCGGTTTCCACGCCAACGACAAGGACGTGTACGCCCGGCTGTGCAGCCTGGGCCTGATGGTGCGGTGGAACCCCGAGGTGAAGCTGTTCCATCCCCGGCACGACATGACCGGCGAGGTGACGCCTCATTATACGCCGCAGTTGGACGTGATCAGTTGGCGGGGCCGGACGCTGTCAACTTTGCCGTTCGCGGGGCTTGATTCGTCGCGTGATACGACACCGCCGGCGAGGTTCCGCGAGTGCGAGCGGTGGCTGGCGTCCTTGGATCAGCCCAGGTGGAAGCGCGCGGTGGGCAAAGTCGCAGCACGGTTTGGACGGGCAACGGTGTCCCCAAGAAAGGCGGCGTGATTAGCGTGACACAGGACATTCAAAACTACCCACCACGCGTGTCGGTCTTGATGCCGGTGTACAACGCCCAGGCCTACCTGGTCGAGGCGATCGACTGCATCCTGGCGCAGACGTTTGATGACTGGGAATTGATATGTATCGATGACGGATCGACAGACACGTCATTAGCGATCCTCCACGACTACGGGAATCGGCACGGGCGTGTCCGTGTGCTCTCTCGGGCGAATACCGGGATCGTCGGGGCCCTGAACGACGGGCTTGAGATCGCTCGGGGCGCGTACATCGCGCGGATGGATGCCGACGACTGGTGTGCCGAGGTCCGGTTTGCGCGTCAGGTTGAATACCTGGATGCGCACACCGATTGCGTGGCGCTGGGCGCCTGGGTGCAGCGTACGGACCCGTTTGGCTCGCCGGCGGGCTCGCAGGAGCCGCCGACGGAGCACGACGCGATCGACCGGGGCTTGCTGGAAGGTGACGCGAGTGTGATGGTGCATGCGAGTCTGATGATGCGCGCTGAGGCGCTTCGGGAGGTGGGCGGCTGGTGCGAGGGGACGGACTGGGTCGAGGATCTGGACCT
>JAJDCV010000353.1 GCA_029260675.1 Phycisphaeraceae bacterium | reverse complement strand
CGCAGGGTGGTCATGAGTTTCTGGAGTTTGCCGGCGGCGTTGGGGGGTGCGGCGATCAACTCAATCTGTTGGCGGTGGTGGTCGGCAATGCGTGCGATGGGGCAGGGCATGGGGCCGCGCATACGGATTTCGGTGCCGAGTTGGTGGTTGGCGGCTTCGAGGTGGCGGGCGAGTGTCTTGGCGTTTTCGTAGCCTGCGAGGTGGTCCTTGTCGCGGATGACGATGCGGGCCATGCGCGTGACCGGTGGCAGGCCGACTTCTGCGCGGAGGGCGATCTCACGTTGCGCGAACGTTTCGTAGTCGTGTTGGGCGGCGAGCGTGATGGCGGGGTCGTCGGGGCTGAAGGTCTGGACGACGACCCGGCCGAGTTGTTCACTGCGTCCCGATCGGCCGGCGACCTGGGAGATGAGCTGGAAGGTGCGTTCGGAGGCGCGGAAATCGGGTAAGTGTAATGCGGTGTCGGCGCTGATGACCCCGACGAGGCGGACGCCGGGGAAGTCCAGGCCCTTGGCGATCATCTGCGTGCCCAGGAGGACGTCGATCTCGCCTGCGCGGAATTGGTCGAGGGTGTGCTGATAATCGCGTGCGTTGCGCATGGTGTCGGAGTCCATGCGTGCGACGCGGACACCGGGGAATTTTTGGATCAACTCTTCCTCGACCTTCTGCGTGCCCAGGCCGAAGACGGTGACCTTGTGGCCGGAGTCCGGGCAGGTGTTGATGAGCATCTGTTCGGCGTCGCAGTGGTGGCAGCGGACGTAGCCGCCGGTCGGGAGGTTGGCGTTCTTGTGATAGACGACGGTGGTGTCGCAGTGCTCGCAACGCATCATCCAGCCGCAGCGGTGGTCGGGGCATGCGATGTAGTTGGCGTAGCCGCGTCGGTTTAACAGGAGCATGGCCTGTCCGCCGCCGGAAGTTTCTCCCGATTTGACCGGGGGGATATTCCGCGTGCCGCCTTGAAGCGTACGTTCCAACTCCTGTTCGAGCCGTCGGCTCATCAGGTGGATCCCCCGGCGATGACGGCGCTCGTCCTGCATGTCCACGATCTGCACGTCGGGCAGCCGCATGCCCGGGACGCGGTCGGGGAGGCGGATGAGGTGGTAGTTGGGGTTTCGGGTATCGGGTATCGGGTGTCGGGTATCGGGCTTTGTATCGGGTGCCGCTTCTAAATCTTTCCGATCCCCGATACCCGAAGCCCGAGACCCGACCGCGTTGTAATAACTTTCGAGGCTCGGGGTCGCGGAGCCGAGGACGACGGGGATACCCAGGGCCTGTGCGCGTTTGATCGCGACGTCCCGTGCGTGGTATCGGGGGAGTTGGTCCTGCTTGTAGCTGGACTCGTGCTCCTCGTCGACGATGATCAGGCGGAGGTTGGCCAGTGGTGCGAAGATAGCGGAGCGTGCGCCGACGACGATGTGGGCTTGACCGTCACGGACGCGGCGCCATTGTGCGTGGCGTTGGGCGGGGGTGAGGCCGGAGTGCAGGACGGCGACGGAGTCGAATCGGGCGAGGAACCGCCCCACCGTCTGCGGGGTCAGGGCGATCTCGGGGACCAGGACGATGGCGCCCGGGGGGTTGGGGTCTGGGGTCTGGGGTTCAGGGTCTGGTCGGAGTTCTGAATTCGGCGTTTTCTTTCTGATCAGACCCGAGACCTCAGACCCCAGACCCGAACCCATCGCCGCTTCAATCAGCCGCAGATACACTTCTGTCTTGCCGCTGCCGGTTACGCCGTGGAGGAGGTGGACACCGAAGCCCTCGTGCAGGTGCGCGGTGAGGTGTTCGACGGCGTCGTGTTGGCTCTTGTTAAGTGTGACGCGATCGGTTGGCTCGGCTTCCTGTTGCGCACGCAGATCCAGGTCGGACTCGACACGGCTGTCCTGACGGGCTTTGAGCATGCCCTTTTCGATCAGTTGCTTCACGGGGGCGATGGTTTTTGCGCCGGCGAGGTCGGCTAACACCTTGATGTCGATCCAGCCGGTATCCGGGGCCACGCTGTGATCCTTCGCCGGTGTGGTTGCCTCTTCGTGCTTCTCTTTGGCGATCTGCAACACGGTGCGCTGGAGCTTGGGTAGTTTTTCGTTCTCGGCGAGGTCACGGGCGAGGCGTACGACCTGGCGTTTGACCAGGCCGGTGCCGTGCTTGACGGAGGCGGGCATCATCGAGCTGAAGACCATGCCAAGGGGGCAGCAGTAGTAGGCGCTGATCCAACGTGCCAGATCGATCAGGTCCGTGGGCAGGGAGACGCCGGGTTCGCGATCGAGGATGTGTTTAATCCGCCCGCCGGTGAATGCGCTGGTGCCGGACAGCTCGACGACGTAGCCGTTGACCCGCTTATCGCCACGGCCAAGCGGGACGACCACGCGGTCCCCGACTGATACCGCCGAAAGCGAATCGGGCACGGCGTAGGTGAGCCCTGCGCCGGCGGCGTCGAGTCCCCGCTCGATGGCGACACGGGCGAACACCCCGGCCGGGTTGCCGGCCGGGTTCTCGCGTCCGGTGTCGAATAGCTCTGCCATTACTCAAGTATAGGTACTCGGTGTGGGATCGCTAAGACGATGTGATTCTGCGAGACCCGTGGTATACTTTTGAGACATGTGGTGATGGGGCGGTGATGTTTATGAGCGGTAGAGATTTTGAGTAAGATCCTGGACATAGCGCAACGGGTGGCCCGCCGGTTTACGCGCGTGGCGGTGGACTCTACGAAGCACCCCGCCGAGCAGTATTACGCGGACATTTATCTTGACGAGATCCGGAAACACTTGGCCGAGGCCGGGGGAGCGGGGCTGAGGATCCTGGATGCCGGCTGCGGGTCGGGGCGGATCATGGTCCCGATCGCACGTCTGGGGCATCACTTCACCGGGATCGACTACCACCGTGACAGCCTGCGTCTGGCGAAAGAGAACATGGAAGCCATCGGCGCCAAGGCCGAGCTGATCGAGATGAGCGTGCTGGATGCGCTCATCAAGATGGACGACGCGAGTTTTGACGCGGCGATGGCGATCGAGTCTATCTTTGTCGATGAGCAATACGAAACGATCCTCAAGCACATGGCCCGGGTCGTTCGGCCCGGCGGGTTGCTGTTTATCACACACAGGACTCGGTATTTCTATCTGACGCAGGCGCTGGCGAACGGGCATTTCGACGACCTGGAGCACATCACCCGGCGCAACAACGGGCGGCTGCGTAAGGGGCTGCATCGTGTCTACCACTGCTGGCAGACACGGGCAGAACTCGAAGCAACCTACGCGTCGTTGGGCCTGACTACTCTGTCCTTGAATGGCGTCGGTCTGTGCAGCGGTTTCGGGGGCGACCCGCTTGCCCGGTTGTGTGATCCGAGCACGCTTGATGAGGATCAGAGGCGTGTGCTGCGTGAAGTCGAGAACTGCGACGAGGAATTATTGATGGCCGGCCGTTATGTATTCGCGGTGACCCAGAAGTAGCCGATCCGTTCTGGGCTCGGTTTCGGGGGCTCTGAGGCAGGAAAGTCTGTCAGGCCAGGCCCTGGAAGCAGGGCTGACTATCAATCCGCCCCGCTGCTAAGGCTGCTGAGGGATCGGTTAAGATAGCCGGGGTATGGCCAAGGCATCCGACCCCCACCAGACCCCGGCGATGAAGCAGTTCCACCGCTTCAAGGAGCAGCACCCCGGGTGCGTGCTGTTCTTTAGGATGGGCGATTTTTACGAGATGTTCTATGAGGACGCGGAGCTGGCGCACAAGGTGATGGGTGTGACGCTGACGCAGCGGACCCAGGGGATCCCGATGGCGGGCGTGCCGTACCACGCGGTGGACGGGTACCTGAGCCGGATGATCCAGGCGGGTTACCGGGTCGCAGTTTGCGACCAGGTTGAAGATGCGGCGCAGGCCAAGGGCGTGGTCAAGCGGGACGTGACGCGGGTGGTGACGCCGGGGACGGTGACGGACGAGTCGCTGTTGGAAGATGGGCGTGAGAACCCGCTGGCGGCGGTGCAGTTCCACGGGGACGGGCGGGCGTCGTTGGCGTGGGCGGAGTTGAGCACGGGGTCGTTTGCGCTGACGACGTTGAGCGAGGGTGCGGCTGGGGATGAGTTGGCGCGGATCGGGCCTCGGGAGTTGTTGTATTGCGAGACGGCGACGGGTGATGTGCCGACGCGGGTCGCGGCGCTGGCGGGTGTGCTGGGCGGGGGCGAGCCGATGGGCCGGCCTGCGTGGCAGTTCCGGCAGCACGAGGCGCTGGAAGTTTTAAAGCGTCAGTACCGGGTGAACGGCTTGGGCGGGTTTGGCCTGGAAGACGAGGACCCGGCGTTGGGCGCGGCGTCGGCGGTGGTGCATTACTTATTGGAGACACAGCGGGCCGACGCCGATGGACGGATCGCGCACCTGCGGCCGCCGCGGCGGTTCAGCCGGGACGGGCACCTGGTGATCGACCAGACGTCGCTGCGCAGTCTGGAGATCGAGCGGACGATGCGCAGCGAGTCCACAGCCGGGTCGCTGCTGGGAATCCTACAAGGCTGTCACACGGCGATGGGCAAGCGGATGCTGCGGCAGTGGCTGTGTTACCCGCTGTGCGAGAAGGCGGGGATTGAGAGGCGGCAGGACGTTGTGCAGGCGATGGTGGATGACACGCGGTTCGAGCAGGCGCTTAGCGACGCGCTGGGCGGGGTGCAGGATGTGCAGCGGATCACGGCCCGGCTGTCGGTCGGGCGGGCTGCTCCGCGCGACCTGGTTGGGCTTGGGCGCAGCGCGTCGCGGATCGGTGAGATCGAGCGGTTACTGAGGGATCGTCCTGAAGTGGGTGCGTATCACGTGCGGATCGCCGAGCTTGTCCCGGAAGTCGAGGCGTTGGGGGAGCGGATCGGCGAAGCGTGTGTGGATAGCCCGCCTGCGCATCTGCGCGAAGGCGGGCTGATCCAAGACGGGTACGACAAACAACTGGACGAGTACCGGTCGTTGCAGCGCGATAGCCGGTCCTGGCTTGCGGGGTATCAGAAAGACCTGATCGAGCAGACGGGGATCACGACGCTGAAGATCGGCTACAACAAGGTCTTTGGTTATTACATCGAGACGACCGCGGCGCACCGTGACAAGGCCCCGCAGGCGTGGACACGTCGGCAGACGCTCAAGAACGCGGAGCGGTACGTCACCGAGGAACTCAAGGCCTACGAAGACAAGGCGCTGTCTGCACAGAGCAAGGCGGTGTCGCAGGAGCAGGCGTTGTTCGCCGAACTGTGCGGGCGTGCGTCGGGGCTGGTCGAGGCGCTGCATCATTTTTCCGAAGCGGTGGCCGAGTTGGACGTGCTGGCGTGTTTTGCGCGGCGTGCGGTGAGGTGGCGATATGTCAGGCCGGTGATGGTGGACGAGCCGGTGCTTTCGATCCAGGCGGGCCGGCACCCGGTGCTGGATGAGTTACTCGGGGACGGGTTTGTGGCGAATGATTTGGAGATCGGGTGTCGGGTGTCGGGTATCGGGTATCGGGAAGAAGAAGAAGAATCTGATCCACCGAACCCCGATACCCGAACCCCGATACCCGTAAGGCAAGCTACGCTTGCCTTGCTCACCGGGCCGAACATGGCGGGTATATCCACCTACATCCGCCAGGCGGCGTTGCTGACGCTGATGGCCCACGCCGGGTCGTTCGTGCCGGCCGAGGGAGCGACGATCGGGTTATGCGACCGGATATTTACGCGGATCGGCGCCAGTGATGAACTGCATGCCGGGCAGTCGACCTTCATGGTCGAGATGACCGAGACGGCCAACATTTGCCACCACGCGACGAAACGCAGTTTGGTGATCCTCGACGAGATCGGCCGGGGGACCAGCACGTTGGACGGGTTGAGCCTGGCGTGGGCGATTGCTGAACACCTGGCGGGGCTTGGGCCCAGGACGCTGTTTGCGACCCACTATCATGAGCTGACCACACTGCCGCAGACGCATGGTAACGTGACGAACCTGAACGTCTCGGTGCGGGAGTGGGAGGACCAGATCGTGTTCCTGCACCGGATCGTCCCGGGTGCGACGGATCGCAGCTACGGGATCCACGTCGCGAACCTCGCGGGCATGCCCCCGGAAGTGGTCAAGCGAGCGAATGCGCTGCTGGGTGAGATGTCGGTGAGTCACGAAGGGACGGCCGCGCCGCCGATCTCCGAGGCGGCGGTGAAGCCGGGCAACCCGCAGATGGGTTTGTTCACCGAGTACGTCCAGCACCCGCTGGTCGACGAGATCAAGAGCCTGGACATCAATACGATCAGCCCGATGCGGGCGTTTGAATTGCTAAGGGAGATGCGCGGGAAGGTGGAGCAGTCTGAAGAATCAGAGCCTTCTCTGACCGATTGATGTCATGCGTAGCACCTTTGGATGCCCGTGCAGCTACCAGGCATGCGGCCGGTTTTCAGTGTCGCTGAGCGGGTCATAGGGTGGCGTGGGTTCGGGCGGTTCCGCTTCGATATTGGCACCGCACTCGGGACACTTCCTGGCCTTGGGCCGGCCGTGCATATTGTAACCGCAAGCCGGACAGAAAACGGTGCCTTTAAGCGGGTTGCGCCAGCACACGCAGAACTGCCACGCGGCGACACCGACGGCCAAAGCGGCGATGGCGAGCCCGAAGAAAGCGAAGAGCTTGCCGAGATGCGAGACCTCCGGGCTGTCGAAGCCGAAGATAAGCGCAATCACGAAGTAGCCGCCCAGCAGCAGGCAATCCAAAAGTATCACACCGCCCACGAGGATGAGCAACGTAATCATGAAAGCGTTGGCGCGTCTGCGGAGCATGGCGAATCCAGGTAACTAACCTTACATAGTGAACCAATCCCGCGCATTGTGGAACATCCAGCCCATTGCAAATGGTATCCATATCAGGCCTACGGCCAGCATGCATAATCCAACAGGTGAGTTTTTCATACCGTCATCGGCCACGAATAAACCAACCACCCAACCTAGCGTACCAAGCGGAAGCCAAGCGATGATGTAGATCAAGGTGAGTGCCAACAGGATCTTGACCCCAAAACACCAGATCCAAAACGCTCCAATTTGGTCGGTTCGCTTGTGTCTTTATCTGTCATGTAAACCCCCATTAGCTTGGATTCGTTTAACCAGCACATCTTAAGTTATGTGTAATTTTGTGCACAAAATTCAGAGACCACGAACCTGTCGCTCGGCAGTACGTATTAACAGCAGAATCTTCTCCCTCCTACCCCCCCTCACGGCCCGCTTGGCGTGGTTTCCCTCGCTGGCGGGCCGATTTTCTGCGCGGGAGTCGGCTGCGTGGCGGGGCTGTGATAAAGTCTGCCTTGGTATATAATAAGGGGCTCATGGTGGTAGACAGCACTGTCAGCGAAACCCCCCAGATCAGCGTCGCGGTCCAGGCTGGACCGGTATCGGCTGTCGGCATGGATTGGCCGGGGGGCTGTGGGGGCGAGTGTGTTTTTTTAGGCCGGACGCGGGATGAGAGCCACGCGGAGCTTGGGCCGTTGGTCCGGCTTGAATACGAAGTTTACGGGCCGATGGCGAAGAAGGTGCTGGGGACGATGGCCGAGGATGCGGCAAAGAAGTTTGATTGCCGGGCGGTGCGGATCGTGCATGCCCAGGGGGCGGTCGCGCCCGGCGAGGCGAGCGTGGTGATCCAGGTGGCGACGCCGCACCGGGGCGAATCGTTCCAGGCGTGTCGGTACCTGATCGATCGTCTCAAGCAGGACCTGCCGGTGTGGAAGCGTGAGGTCTGGCGGGACGGCGAGACGTTTGTGGACGGCTGCTGCGCGGGGCACGGCGAGCGGTTAAGTGAAAGACCCGATGTCGGGTCGAGTCATGAGGGTGTGGATCACGATGGATGAAACGCAGATCCGTGAGCAGTTCTGCCAGGCGGTGCACCAGTTGTGGACTCGCGGGATGATCGTGGGCGCAGATGGGATGTTGTGCTGCGAGGTCCACCGCCGGCGGTACCTGGTCACCCCGACAGGTCAACGGCGGATCGACCTGACGCCCGGGGACTTGATCTGCGTGGACATCGGCGGGGAAAACGTCTACGGCGGGGAAGGCATCGAGCCGGAGATCTGGCAGCCCCACCGTGACGTGTATCAATCCCATCTGTGTGCCGAGGGGATGACACTTGGGGCTTCGGCTGTGATCGAGCCGGCGAATGTGCTGGCGTTATTGAGCAGGCAAAACGGTGCGGAGCGTTTGGACCTGGGGAACGGAGACAGGATCCCGGTTGTGGATCGTGATGACGATAAGGCGCTTCGGGCGGTGCTGACCGATTCGACGGATGCGGTGTTCTGCAGCGCGGGGGATGACCGGGGGTGCGGGCGTGGTTTGTTCGTCGCGGCGGCGGACCTGGCGGGGCTCTTGAACCGGATCGAACGGATCGATCTGTCGGCGGCGGTCCGGCTTGCCTGCGGCGGGGGCTGAGCATCGACAGCGGTTGGGGAGCCTGGATGGAAACGAAAAAGACAGCCCAGCCAACCGTTGATCCCGCGCTGAAGCGCCGGGCCCGGCGTGTGTATCAGAAGCTCGATCAGCTCTACCCCGACGCCCACTGCGCACTTAATCACGGCAACCCGTTCCAGCTGCTGGTCGCGACGATCCTCTCGGCGCAGTGCACGGACGTGCGCGTGAATATCGTGACCCCCCCACTATTCAAGGCCTACCCGACGCCTGAAAAGATGGCGGGGGCGAAGATCGGCGACCTCGAATCGCTGGTCAGGACCACGGGGTTCTTCCGGAACAAGGCCAAGTCGATCAAGGGCGCGGCGATGGCGATCGTAGAAGACCACGGCGGTCACGTCCCGGACACGATGGAGGATCTACTGAAACTCCCCGGGGTGGCGCGCAAGACGGCGAACGTCGTGCTAGGCAACGCGTTCGGCAAGAACATCGGGGTGGTGGTCGATACGCACGTCGGGCGGCTGAGCGTGCGTCTGGGCTGGACCGTACAGACCGATCCGAAGAAGGTCGAACGCGATCTGATGGCGGTGTTCCCTAAGAAGAACTGGACGATGCTAAGCCACCTGCTGATCTACCTCGGCCGGGGGCCCTGCAAGGCGCGGAATCCTAAGTGTGAAGACTGTGCGCTGCTGAAGTCGTGCCCGCGGGTCGGGGTGGAATGAATTCAATCGCGAAGATGTGAAGAAAAGAATGTAGACAGGATGACAGGATTTACGGGATTAGATCGGTGGAAAAGAATCCTCTGATCCTGAAAATCCTGTCATCCTGTCAAAACTCTTGCTTCTTCTTCGCGCTCTTCGCGCCTTCGCGGTTGAACTGCTCACGCCTTGGCGGGTTGGAAGCGTGGGAAGAGGGGGTCGCCCTTCTGGATTTCCGAGCCGGGCTGGCTTTGGCCCCACTGCCGCCAGTTGTCCAGGTCGCCTCCACCCCGGTCGGCCAACGCGTCGGCGTAGTGGCCGCAGCCGGTGCGTTGCCACATCTCTTGTACCTTCTCGGGCAGGAAAGGCCAGAGCAATAGCGACGCGACGCGCAGCGATTCGGCGCAGTTGTAGAGGACCGTTCCGACCTGCGGGAGCTTGCCGTCCTGCTTGGCGAGTTGGAAGGGCTGGGTCGCTTCGATGTAGCTGTCAACGGCGCGGACGATGCCCATGGCGGCGTCGGCGGCCTTGGATAGCTCAAGTGACTTCATCGCCTTGGTGTAGTCGCGGACGGCCTTGTCGATCACGCGGTCGTGTTCGATGCCGTTGGCGGATTCGGGTTCTTCCCCGGGCTCGGGGAGCTTGCCGTCGAAGTAGCGGGCGGTCATGTTGGAAACGCGGCTGAAGCAGTTGCCGAAGGTGTTGGCCAAGTCGGTGTTGTAGACTTCGATGAACTTGGATTCCGCGAAGTCCGAGTCGGTCGTGCCCAGCGGGCCGTTGGTCGTGAGGAAGTAGCGCAGGGCATCGAGGCCGAAGGTTTCGGCGTAGTGATCGATCTGTGCCAGGTCGATGAAGTTGCCCAGGATCTTGCTCATCTTCTTGCCCTCGGCGATCCACTGCGAGTGGGTGTAGAGGAGCCTTGGGAGCCTGATCCATTCGTTGCCGGGGAGCTTGTTCAGGGCCAGCAGCATGGCCGGCCAGATGACGGCGTGGAACCAGAGGATCTCCTTGCCGATCAGGTGGACGTCGGTGGACCAGTACTTTCGGCGGTCGTCTGTGTCGACGGTGCTGAGGTAGTTGAACAGGGCATCGATCCAGACGTAGATCGTGTGTGTGTCGTCGCCGGGCACCTTGATGCCCCAGTCACTGCTGCCGGTGCGTGAGATGGGTATATCGTTGAGCCCCTCACGGATCCTGGCCAGCACCTCGTTCTTCCGGGCCGTGGGCTGGACGTCGAAGACGTCGCCGGAGCCCAGCAGTTGCAACAGCGCGTCGCCGTAGGCGCTAAGCTTGAAGAAGTAGTTCTTCTCGGTCTTACGGACCAGGGGCTGATCACTGACCGGGGACTTGTAGTCGGATTCCTTGGCCTTGTTCTCCGGGACGTACTCCTCCTGCCCGGCGTCGTACCAGCCCTCGTATTCACCGAGGTAGACGTCGCCAGAATCCAGCAGCTGCTTGACGTAGCTTTGGACCCGTTCGATGTGGCGGTCCTGCGTTGTGCGGATGAAGTCGTCGTGGGTCATGCCCAGGCGGTCGAAGGTGTCCTGGAAAGCCTGGGCGTTGCGGTCGGCCCACTCCTGTGTCGACACGCCGTTCTCGGCGGCGGAGTCGACGACCTTGGCGGCGTGTTCGTCGGTGCCGGTGAGGAAGAAGGTGTCCTCGCCGAGGAGGCGGTGGTAGCGGGCGAGGACGTCGGCGATGGCGGTCGTATAGACGTGGCCGATGTGCGGCTCGCCGTTGACGTAGTAGATCGGGGTTGTGACGTAGAACTTGCTGGACATGGTGGGATTGTACGGTGATCGGCCCGGGCCCGCTAAGCGGGAGGGAAAGCCTTAGAATGTCGGGCATGGGAAAGGCGTTGGACGCGGCGTATTTTGTGGGGGCGGTGGTAGCGAGCCAGGACATCACCGACGGCGGTGGTGTAGACGTGGCCGATGTGCGG
>JAJDCV010000352.1 GCA_029260675.1 Phycisphaeraceae bacterium | reverse complement strand
GACCAGCTTCACCGCCATCGTCAATACGGCCGCGGTGAACAACAGCATCAGCAACACGTCTAATTCTAATCGCAGCCCGGTCTGCACGGCGTCGTAACCTAAGAGGGCCTGAGACAGCACCGACTGGCCGTAGGTCATCGGGTTGATCCACATCAACAGACGCAGCCAGGGCTGAGCTGTGGATACCGGGAACATCGCGCCGCAGAGGAACCACATCGGCATGAGCACGAGCATCATCACGGCGTGGAACGCGGCGGTGGAATCCATGGGCCAGGCGATGCACAACCCCATCGCGGTCATCGCGATCGACAACAACACCAGCACCCCCACCGCCGCCAGCGCCGGGCCGACGCCGGGGAACGACCCGACCAGTGGCCAAAGCAGCATGAATACAAGCGCCTGGATCATGGCGATGCTCGCGCCGCCGAAGACTTTGCCTAATACGATTGAGAGCCTTGGGATCGGAGCGACCAGCACGCCTTGTAGGAAACCTTCGCGCCTGTCTTCGATGACGCTGATGGTCGAGAAGATCGCGGTGAACAGGAGGATCATCGAGAGCGTGCCGGGGAAGAAGTAGGCCATGTAGCCCACTTCGTTTGCGGCTTCGCCTGCTGTCACGGGTGTTAAACCCTGCGCCCCCACCGGGACAAACGCCTTATCGAGCCCGGCCCCCAGCCCGACCCACAGCAGCACGGGGGTGACCAGCGCGCTGACCACCCGGTTCTTCTGCCGGAAGAACCGGACCATCTCGCGCTTCCAAAGCGTCGCGGTCGCCGGGCCAAGGCCGCCGGATGCGCCCCCCGCCGCACCTTGGGACGGCGCGGTACTCCCCGCTGATTGATTGATTGCCTGGCTCATGCTGGTGCGTGTCCTTGTAGCCCGGATCGGTCTGTCCACGCCATCTTAGACACCCTGGGCCCCCCGGCCAAGCACGCCCGGCCTCCGCTACAATGTGCCCGACGCCAACTCGGCGCTCGTATTACGATACGTGGAGCCGCCGTCGGGAGGCCCGTCTTTCATCGTTTCTTTACTTTCCCGGGAGACACCCGATATGAGTAGACTCGCTTTTGGGTTCCACGTGCTGGCGATGTTATTGCTGTGGGGGATGCCGGCTTCCGTCGGAGCGGGCGAGACGATTCTGGGACCGCCCGAAGCGAAGGCTGTGGAGTACAGCCCCGAGCGTCACATCAATCCGATCACGCTGCTGCCGATCGAGGTCAACGGCCGTTGGGGCTACGCCGACCGTCGTGGGGACATCGTGATCGAACCCCGTTACGAGTGGGTCGATTACCTCTACGGGCCGTTCATGGACAAAGACCTACGGCAGATATGGCTCGCGAGATATCTGTACGAGGGGAAGATGGACTGGATGGTCATCACCGGGACGAAGCGGGACCAAAAAAGCAGTCGGGTCAAAGCCAACGCATTTCACGTCTATGACGGAGGCTCGGGTGCGGCGACCCGGTACGCGAACGGTTCCGTCGTGATGGGGCAGGGGACAGGTGAAGCTCGACGTTTCTATCTCGTGGAGGCGGACGGCGACTGGTTAACCGACGCGATTTATACCGGGATGTTGCGGGTGAAGAGCGGGTACTCGGCGGTTGAGAGCAATGGGCGTTGCGGTTTTGTCGATCAACGTGGCAAAGTCGTGGTCCCGCTGGAATTCGCGGAGATCCGATCTATCTAGGGCGGCCTGGCCGTGGCCCGTCTTCCCGAGGAACAGGGCGGCGCGTGGGGCTTCATCGACAAACGCGGAAAGTTTCAGTTCCTTGATAAGGCCGGTGAGATCGAAGACCTTCGCAGTTATCACGAAGGGGTAGCTGCGGTGAAGGTCCGCGGGAAGTGGGGGTTTCTGGATAAAGCGCAGCGTGGCCGGGTCAAACCGATCTACGACGAGGCCCGTGACTTCGCCGGATGTTGCGCAGCGGTACGGCGTGGCACGGAATGGGGCTACATCGACGTCACCGGCAAGGAGGTCGCCTGGGGCTACGACGGTGCATGGAGTTTTGAAAATAAAAAACTGACCGGGTCCTGGGGTAAATCGGAAGAAATCCACCCCGCAAACCTGGGCCTGATCCTCCAAGATGGTGGGTACGGCTTCGTCGACCGGACCGGGCGGATCAAAATCGAACCCAAGTTTGAGAACGCACTCCCCTTCTTTCGTGGAGTGGCCCGGGTGACCTGTGGCGACAGCTTTGCTTACATCGACGCCGGGGGCCGGGTCATCTGGGATCCCAGGCGGATCTCCTTATACGGGATCCGCGGTTTGGAGTTGGGCCCCAAGACCGAACCCACCTGGCCGGGCCTGCCGCAAACCGACGGGTCGTGGGGTGAGCCGTACCCCTTCGAGTACGACGTCGAGGACCATCTGCCCTACCAGCAGAAGCGCCCGCACGAGAACCCGTACAAGCAGAGATAAGCGGGAATCGATGGGTCGCTATCGACCACGGTGGGGGTTATCTGGTATCTACCCCGCCGAGTTGGGAGAGTCGCAATGCGGTATTCAGGCGGAATCCGCCCCCGCATTGGCCCCTGCCGCCCTACCGGCTACAATCCTGCCGACCCGAATTTCAGCCCCGTAAGCAAGGAAGCGACGCGAATGTCTTATCTAGTCCCCACTGTCATCGAGAAGACCGGCCGCGGTGAGCGGGTGTATGACATCTACTCCCGGCTGCTCAAGGACCGGATCATCTTCCTGGGCGGGGGCGTCAACGACGACTCGGCCAACCTGGTGATCGCGCAGCTGCTGTTCCTCTCCAACGAAGACGCCAAGAGCGATATCCACTTTTACATCAACAGCCCCGGCGGCTCGGTGTCGGCGGGGCTTGGGGTGTATGACACGATGCAATTTATTCGGCCGAAGGTCGCGACGTATTGCATCGGGATGGCGGCGTCGATGGGGGCGGTGCTGCTGATGGCGGGCGCGCAGGGCAAGCGGCACGTGCTGCCGAACAGCCGGGTGCTGCTGCACCAGCCGCTGATGGGCGGGGTCGTGGAGGGCCAGGCGACCGACCTTGGGATCCAGGCCAAGGAGATGATCCGCACCCGCGAACGGCTGTACCGGATCATGAAAGAGCACACCGGTCAGGACGACGAGACGATCGCCAAGGACTGTGAGCGCGACAAGTGGCTGGACGCGGAGGAGGCGGTGGGCTACGGCGTGGTCGACAGCGTGCTGCAACACATCCCCGACTCGATCGCGGAAGGGCACGAGAAGGAAGACGCGTAGCACGGCCGCCAATACCCCACTCAAAACAACAAACATTAGACAGGATGACAGGATGAAGAGGATAAAACCCAGGCTATGGATATCTGGGTCCTATCCCGTCCATCCTGTCATCCTGTCAAAATATCTTTCTTCGTGTGCGCTCATCGTGTTGCTGCTGGCCGTGATGTGTCTCACGGGGTGCGGGCCGAAGAACTTCGTGAATGACAACGATCGGCTGCGCGAGGAGAATCTTAAGCTCAAGCAGCAGGTCGATGATTTGAACGAGCAGATGGAGTTGAGGCTCGGTGAGATCAAGGGGCTGCGTGCGAAGTCGGCTGGGGAACGGGCGATCAAGGACGCGGACCCGCCGGTTTTGGCGAAGATCATTTTTGATCGATACAGCGGTGCGCTGGATACCGACAGCGACGGGCGGGACGACCTGGTCCGGATGTACCTCACGCCGTTGGACCACCGGGGCCGGCTGCTGCCGGTGGCGGGTCGGCTCAAGCTCCAGGTGGTGGCGGTGTTGGACGACGCCCCCCCCGCCCTGTTGGCCGAGCGGACCTACGAGCCGGACGATTTCGACGACGCCTACCGTGCAAACCTCACGGGGTATCACTACACGTTGGAGCTGAAATTGCCTGAATCGATCGACCCGGCGATCACCAGTGCCACCGTCCGGGCGTCGCTGACCGAAGCGGTGACGGGGCACGTGGTGGTGGCGGAGCAGATCGTGCCGGTCAAGGCCCAGTAGGCATAAACTCTTTCATATAAATCGTTTAAGGGCATTCGCCTGCTTTTTTCAAAAAATCCTACTCTTGCCCTCGATTTGGGTTGACACCAGCAGATCGGTCGTTAAAATCTTCGTATGTCTTAGCTACTAATTAGCTAATTAGTAACGCATGGCGGCGAGTTTTTTTGAGTAGAATCATGGCGTTCTTTAGACAAAAACTTGATGTAGAACGATTCCCGGCCTCAATCCGGGCAAAATGGTTTCTGCCGCTTCTTGATGAAGGGTATGTGCCATTCCCTAAACGTCTAGTTCGCTGCTTGGACAGAGTGCTTCCCGCACCACTTGGCCTCCCTCACCTGCGTGTGGTTCTTGCCGTTGAGGATTTTAAGAGAGACGGGCAGATGCGGTTACCAAGCATTCCGTTCCTAGCCCATTTAGCCGGGATGAAGGAAAGTGAGTTCGTGGCGCGACTAAAGGACTTGCAGAAGGAGGGGCTGGTAATCACCAAAGGTACGGATGAAGCAATCGACGTGTCCTTCGCCCCCTTGTTTGAGAAGGCGGTAGCGCTAACAGAGGAAAAATCTGGTTCCTGGTGAGGTTAACCTCGCATCCATCGGGCTGCAGCTTGATGGCGCCGACCGCCTCCACAACGGCGGCAAAGGGAATTCGACGGTCATCGAGGTGATCTCTCGATGGCCGTCTTTTATATTATGACATTAATCCAAATAATGGCAAATAAGACTTCTCACATCTTCAGCTGCGGGCGGCCGGGTTCGGGCCAGTCTATGTGGAAGAACTGGCCTCGCTTTTTGTCGGTGCGTTCGTAGGTGTGTGCGCCGAAGTAGTCGCGTTGGGCCTGCAGGAGGTTGGCGGGGAGTACGGCGGTGCGGTAGCCGTCGAAGTAACTTAGTGCTGACATGAACGCGGGGGTGGGGACGCCGTGCTCGGCGGCGAGGGCGGCGACCTTACGCCAGTTGCGTTGGCCGTCGTGCAGGGCCTTCTTGAAGTACGGGTCGAGCATCAGGTTCTGGAGTTTGGGGTTCTTCTCGTAGGCCTGGGTGATCTTCTGGAGGAAGCCTGCGCGGATGATGCAGCCGCCGCGGAAGATCTTAGCGATCTTGCCGAAGTTGAGCTTCCAGTTGTATTCGTTCTGTGCTTCGGCCATGAGCTGGAAGCCCTGTGCGTAGGCGCAGATTTTGGAGCAGTAGAGGGCGTCGTGGATGGCTTTAACAAGGGCGGGCTTGGAGCCGGTGTAGCGCTTCTTTGGGCCCTTGAGTTTCTTGCTGGCGATGACGCGCTCGTCCTTGATGGCGGAGATGCAGCGGGCGAAGACGGCCTCGGCGATGGCGTTGGCGGGGATACCCATGTCGAGCGCGTTGATCGCGGTCCATTTGCCGGTGCCCTTCTGCCCGGCGGTGTCCAGGACCTTGTCGACGAAGAAGTTTTTCTTATTCGCCGGGTCGCGTTGCTTGAGGATATCGGCGGTGATCTCGATCAGGAAGCTGTCGAGCACGCCCTTGTTCCAGCGGGTAAAGACCTTGCCCATCTCGTCGGGCTTCATGCCCAGGACGGTTTTCATGAGCATGTAGGCTTCGCAGATCAACTGCATGTCGATGTATTCGATGCCGTTGTGGACCATCTTGACGTAGTGGCCCGCGCCGTCGGGGCCGACGTGGGTGGTGCATGCTTCGCCGCCCTTGACGGGCTTGCCTGGCGAGGCGTCTTCGTAGGGCTTGCCGGTCTTGCGATCGACCTTGGCTGCGATGGCGGTCCAGATGGGTTTCAGTGAACGCCAGGCGTGCTTGGACCCGCCCATCATCAGCGAGGGGCCAAAGCGTGCGCCGGTCTCTCCGCCGGAGACGCCGTTGCCGACGAAGTGGATATTTTTCTTGGCGAGCGCATTTTCACGGCGGATGGTGTCGGTCCACTGGGCGTTGCCGGAGTCGATGATGATGTCGTCTTTTTGTAATAGCGGCGTGAGGCTGTCGATGACCAGGTCGGTGACCCGTCCGGCGGGGACGAGGATGATGATCTTGCGCGGGCGCTTCAGGGACTTAATAAAGTCCTTGAGGTTACTGATCCCAAGCACGCGGTCGGCGGAGGGCTCGGCGTCGGCCTTGATCTTCCGTGCGAAGCCGGTGACTTCCTTGGAGACAGCGGAGTGGGCCGAGACGGTGTAGCCGTGGTCCGCGATGTTGAGGATGAGGTTCTGGCCCATCACCCCGAGCCCGAACACGCCGATGTCGGCGGAGGCTTGGGTGCGTTTGGTGGTCTTGGTCGCCATGAGTTAGCCCGTTTCTATCTTGGAATAGTGGATGCCATGCCGCGCGCAGCAAAGCCCGGCGGTGCAGGGTTCATCGCCCGATCGCGGTGGTGAGCCGTAGAGAAAAGTATCCGGGGGGCGATAACAACGGGGTTGGTTGTTGATAAAAAAGCCCACGCTCGATGACGTGGGCTTCTTGTTAATGAGTTGGGTTTATGTGATCGGGGTCAATCCAGCCAGGGGACGTCGGCGGGTCTGGCGTTCTTGATCTCGATGCGGTTTTGTTTTTGGTTACTGCCCTGGCGCAGCAGCAGTTCGTAGACGACGTCGCGTGAATCGCCGGGGGCGACCTGGGCGGTGTACTGCACGGTGTTGAAGTCGTGGCGTTTGGTGTCGGTCTGGCTGATAAAGGTGGCGTCCCCGCCGAAGGCGCGGCGGATCTCCAGATCGATCGGCTTGTCGGTGTAGTTTCGGATGCGCTGGGCGTAGACGGTGTGTTCGTCCCAGCCCTCGACCCGGCCGCGGTCTTCGATGCGTATACCGGGTGCGTCGAACTGTCGGCGGACCTTCGCGCCGATGGTGCCCCAGATGTTGTCTCGGAAGACCCGCAGGTCGATCAGCTCGAAGACGACGTTGGGGTCGGCCCCGAGGTTCAGCTCGATCTTTTCGCCGATGGGGATGTACTTGATCGACTGCGCGGTGAGGTAGCTAAGCGAGCCGGTGTCGTTTCGGCGGAACAGCCGCACCACGCCATCGGGGAGCGGGGATTGGCCGAGGCTGGATTCCTCGTCGTTGGTCAGCAGGAACATGCGGACGAGCTGGTTGCCGTACTCGTTGGCGCGATAGCGGTACTGGACCTTGATCGGTGCGTCGGCGGCGTCAAAGCTGCGCATCCGCTTGGACCATTGGTTGGGGACGGTCTCGGTGCCTTCGATCGTGAAGATGAAGTATTCGCTTAAGCCTTCTTTGATGACCTGCTTGGCCTCCATCGGTACGGCCATATCAAAACCCATCGCATCGGCCTCGGCGACCATGCTTTTGAGGGCGCGCTGGCTCCGAGACCTATCCAGGCGGCGGCCGGTAAGAGCGCCTCCGTACCCCGCCGCCGGGACCTGCATCATCCCGCGCTGAGCGAGCTGGGCGATTTTTTCGACCAGGTTGATCGTCCCGACGACCAAGCGTACCTGGGCGTCTTCGTAGTCTTCCCCGGAGTTGTTGGTGACGGTGACGAAGCCTTCGAGGCGCATGGTTTTTTCATCGGGGTCGGCGATGCCGGTGTAGTCGGCACGCCAGGTGATGCCGGAGGTGAAGTAGGTGATCTCGACTCGGGCTTCGCCGGAGAACTCGCTGGCGACGTTCCAGTAGAGCATCTGGGGCTTGTCGTGGGGGTAGGTCGTGTCCAGGACGGTCAGCTCATCCGGGCGTGTGAGAAACCGTAGCTCGACCGAGGTCGGGTCGATCAGGGTGTTGGCCCAGGAGAACTGAAGCGGGTTGATGCCCTGCTTGAAGGTAACGATGCGCGTCTCGCGGACGAGGGTCAGGTCCTCGGCATTGTAGATCGTCAACTGGACGGTGTCGCGCGTCGGGACGGTGGAGAGGTCGATGTTGCGTGCGATGGCGGGGTACGCCACGGCGAGCATGAGGATGAAGGCGAGCAGGCGTTTCATGGCTTATTCCTTGTCGCGGTCCCGGGGGAAGTTTCCCGGGGGGGCATTCCCACGGTCGGTCCCACGGCTGGAGGCCGTGGGCTTCGTGGGGCGCGGGTGTATTTTAGAACTGGTTGCGGAAGGTCAGGTGGAGTTTGTGGACGATTTTCTCGGCCTTGTCGCCCTGGCGTGCGGGCAACTCGGCTTGGAAGAGGACGCGGTGCCGGCTGGACTCATCGGGGTCGGGCTTGCCGCTAAATGTGGTCTTATCGCCGATGGCCCACTCGGCGGGTCGGCCGGAGTTGAAGCCCGCCTCGGCGCGGAGGTTCTCGATCTGCTCGGCGAGGTCGAGGGTTACGGGGGTGTCTTTGAAGTTTTCGATCTCGTATTTCACAACCACGTCGTAGTGCGAGAGGTTCCCTCCGACCTTGGTGCGGTCGCGGCGTTCGATGGTGCGTTTGACGACGACGTCCTGGGCGACGCCGAGGTAGAGCTTCATCTTGTCGTCGATCGGTGTGAAGTCGCCCCAGTCCTCGCCGGTGAATGCGGTGGTGCCGGTGGAATCTTTCTGGAAGATACGGACCTTGCCGTAGGGCATCGACTCGCCGCCGAGGCCGTGGTCGGCGTCGTTGGTCAAGACGTAGTGCATGGGGACACGGAGCTTTTTCTGCGCCGGGTCCAGGTACCCGTACTGTGCTAGGTCGCAGGTGTAGATCTAGGTGATCGGGAAGCCGATGAATTTTTCGATCAGGATCTCTTTGGTCTCGTTGTTCCCGTGGGGCTTAGTGAATTTGTCACCCAGGCCGGCGTGGTGCTGGGTGGCGTTGTGCTGCTCGTTGGCGAAGGTCTGGAC
>JAJDCV010000351.1 GCA_029260675.1 Phycisphaeraceae bacterium | reverse complement strand
GAGGACGGCCTGCCGTTGGCGGTCGAGTTTGCAGGCCAGACCAAGCCGGCCCAGCAGCACATCCAGGACATATGTGATTACATCGGGATCATGTCCTACCGCAGAGAGGCGGTGGGCCCTAATTCGATTACGGATCTGGTTTCCGACGAAATCGCCTACGCCAGGCAGATCGGCAAGGTCGTCTGCGCCGCGGTGGAGACCGGCGAGTATCCGGCGGTCCCGACCATCTCATTCCACGGCCAACCGGCTTCGTTATTTAACGAGAGCTTTTCGTTGGCGTGGGAGACACTTGAACAAGACCCGGGGTTCGGCGGGATGCTGATCCACTGCTATCCCTATATCCGAGACATCCTGGAGCCGGGCGCGGGTGATCCCCAGGCCGGCGCTTCGTCGCAGTAGTGTCACCAGGTGTCTGGCGAGAAGCCGTAGCCAGGCAAGCGGACTGAGTGTGTGAGGCGATCGAACGATTGAAAAGGCCCGGAACGGGTAAGCGGCACCAGCCGACGCCAAGACCGTTGGGCAGGAGTGATAAGAAGTATGTCGTCATCTGCGTATGTCGGCGAATATCCGTCTGATACCCTGCGAGAGAAGACCGACTGGATCATCCAATCGGCCAGGGCGATCGATATGGCCCAAGACGGTGGCGCGGATCATCGGATGCCCGGGGGGGTCTATGTGCTGGATAACGAGCACGTCCTAGCCACCCCGCGGGACAACGGCGACAGCCGATACCCCTACGGTTCGGACGGCTTTAATTTCTGGGTCTACGCCTCGGGGTACATGCACAGCAACGAGGGGCTGTACTCACACTTCCTGCGAGCGTCTAACGGCCAGGAGTCCAACATCGCCTTCTTCGCCGGGTTGCCCGATGGCGACGGGTTCCTACCGGTGCCGTTGTTGTCGGTCCCGAAGTTACCCGAACAAGCTAACACACGGTTCGAGCGCTACACCGTGTTGTCTAATAGCGCCGCATACTTCATCACGGATTCGGACGATCTGCGTTTTGTCGTTCGTGTCTTTGTGAATGCCAGCAAGGAGATCTGTTTTTCGATCCAGGCGAGCAACCTGTCCGGGGAGGATCGATCCATTTACTTGTCTTCGTACTTCAATCCGTTCCTGCGGCACCAGGTCTTTGAAGGGAACGAAGACCCGTGGTTCAAGGAAATCCAGGCGATGGATCCGGCTCGGGGCTCGGGGGGGCTTGGCAGTTTCCTGGTTCGGGTGAATGAGGACGTGGACCGCACCAAGTCGGTCTCGAACTGGGGGGTCTTCCGCCGATCGATCTCACTTGGTGCGGGCAGCGTATTGTCACGGCACGAAGCGACCACCGCCCGCATGCAATACGTGGGCGGTGCCCGCAGCAGCCTGCACACCGCCACCAGCCTGTCACGGGGCACGTTCGGTCGGCCTCAGCGTGTGTGTACTTTCGTCGACAGCGCGATCGCCGGGGACATGCTTCACATAGATATTCCCGCCGGGGGTGACGCACGACTGGACATCGTCTTCAGCCATCCCGGCGACACCGCGCAAGCCCGGCAACTGGTGCACGAACCCTTTAAGCCCAGCGAGATTGATAAGCAACTTAGCGAGCTTGAAAACCACGACCGGGACCGGCACAGCACCTTGTCTCTGAGCGTCGGCCAAACCGATTCGCGGTACATCCGGGGCAGGGTCTTCAATGCGTTTATCGAACACCTCAAGCGGCAGGTTGAGTTCTGCGCCCTGATCAAGGGCTACGTGCAGGTCTCGCCTAACTCGCTGATCGGGATCCGTGATGTCTGCCAGGCGATCGAATCGCTGGCGGCCTGGCAGCCTCAAGCGGCCCGCGCCAAGCTGATCGAGGCGTTCGGTTTTACCGAGCCTAGCGGGCGGTGCTTCCGGCAGTATTCGCTGCCTTCAAAGAACGGCCAGATCGGGAGCGTGGACCTTCGGCCGTTTATCGATCAGGGGTCGTGGGTTATCTCCTGCACCAGCAATTACCTCAAGCTCACCGGCAAGTACGGGCTGCTGACCGAGAAGGTCGGCTACTACAAGATCCTGGACGAAGCGACCAGCCAGGTCGAACAGGTTAAGGAGCAGGACACCGTTCTGAACCATCTGTTCAAGATCATGCAGTACCTGCTGGACCACCGCGACCACGGGCACACCGGCTGCGTCCGTGCGCTCTACGGCGACTGGAACGACGCGATGGACGGGCTGGGCGTGAGCATGGACCCGTCGCAGACCTACGGCACCGGTGTGAGCGTCATGGCGACCCTGCACGTCCTTCAGAACTGTCAGGAGATGATCGATCTATTGCAGGCACTGGGTGATGACCGGTACGCCAAGTACGTCCGGGCTTATCGTGCCGCCGCGGAGTCGATCCGGGAAGGGCTGCGCAAGTACGCGGTCGTGAGCGACGACAAGGGGCACGCGCGGATCCTCCACGGCTGGGGGGACCGTCGATCCTACCTGGTCGGCGGCTTCAATGATCCCGACGGTGTGGCCCGGGATGGGCTGACGTCCAACGCCTTCTGGATCCTCTCGGGGATGCTTGAGCATACCCCCGACATGGAATGGCTGATCCTCGACGCCTTCGACAGGCTCGATGACAAGTACGGTTTGAAGACGTTCAGCCCGTCGTTCCCGCCGAACGTCCGGGGGGTCGGCCGGATCGGCAAGCTCCCGCCGGGGACCGCCGAGAACGGCGCCGCCTACATCCACGCCACCGCGTTTGCCATCATGGCGCTATTTCAGATGGGCCAACCCAAACGCGCCTGGGATCAGCTGGTCAAGATCCTCCCCTTCACGGATATCCACGAGAACCTGTCGCACTCGCCTTTCGTCATGCCCAACTCCTACGGCCACAACCCCGCGAAGAATATCGACGGGCAGAACATGAACGACTGGCAGACCGGCAGCTCCAACGTCGTGCTCAAGGCCCTGCTTAGGTTCGTCTTTGGGATCGAGCCGGTGTTCGGCGGGCTTTGGATCCAACCCGCGGGCTGGGCGCCTTTCAAAGACTTCAACGCCCGGGCCACGGTACGCGGCTGCGACATCCACGTCATCTGCGAGACCGACGCTCCTCGCGGCCGACGCTTCACCGTCAACGGCCAGACCGTTGACGCCGTCTACGATCTACGCATGCAGATCGACAAGCTCTGGATCACCCCCCAACAGATGGCCGAGAAACGGCTGGAGATCCGGATCACGGATTGAGTCATATCCGTTCATGACGCGGCAGGGCCAGAGAATACCCACCGGATGTGTCAAAGCATCAGATGACACCTTTTACCGTATATTTGTGCTATACTCTGCCCGGATTATCCGTCACAAAGACGGCAAGCACATCATATTTCTAAGGGGCCACCATGAGACGGAGTATCGTTTGCACAGCAGCGATGATTATGTTCGTATTGGGCTCGCAAGGCTGCGCCACCAAGCACTATGGCCGACAGGGGACACTTACCGACTACGAAAAAACCTCCATGTCGTGCCGTGAGATCGATTTGGAAATGGCTAAAGTCCGTGGTTTTACCGATCATGTGAACAAGGAAAGCGAGTTCAGCGGTCGGGACGTGTTAGCTATCCTTGGTGATTTTGGAATCGGTAACTCGATGGAGAGAGGTGCCGCGATCAAGAGCGCCAACAGCCGCCTTGAAGCCCTACAGGAATTGAAGACCTCCAAAGGCTGCCGATGATCAAATCAAGGCATTTCCAAATGCCTCCCGAAGGACTCGAACCTTCAACCCGCTGATTAAGAGTCAGCTGCTCTGCCAGTTGAGCTAGGGAGGCGGGCACCTTTATATAGGTGAAGTGCGATTCTAGAGGTCGTTGGGTTTGGATGTCAAGCGGGTGGTTGGGGCTGGGGTCCAGGGTATGGGGTCTGGGGTGCAACATCTGTGATCTTCGATCGTCGATCTGCGATTGCGGTGATCTACTTGTTAACTCCAATGCTATGCCTTCATTCCGAAATCCCAGACCCTATACCCCAGACCCCGCATCTTTGCCCGGTTATGCGCACTGACTTATGATCTGCTCGCTTGCTTCGGTTACCGAGGCGGGCAGGGAGCCACGTTGATGCATGACCGCAATCGGGTAGATCAGGGACGGATTTGGCGGGCGTTGGCTTTGCTGATCACGGTGGGAGTGTTGGCCGGGCCTGTGTCGGGGCAGCAGCGTCACGACTTGGAGGATGGGACGTGGGTGGCCCAGCCGGTGGCCGAGCCCGGTTCGCCGGGGGGGCAGCTCGACGCGATCCGCAAGCTGATCGCCCAGGGCGAAGGCAAGAAGGCCAAGCACGCGGCGGACGACTGGATCGAGAAACACAGCGATCACCCGCTGCTGCCCGAGGCGTACCTGGTCCGGGGCGACGCGAACGTGGCCCGCAAACACTTCTTCAAGTCATTGTATGATTACGAATACGTGATCCGCGAGTTCACGGGCTCTGAGCAGTTTCACACCGCGATGCGGCGCGAGTTCGAGTTGGCCAAGCTGTTTGCCGCCGGGACGAACCGTCGGCTGTGGGGGATGCGCATTTTGCCGGCGACCGATGAGGCGGAGGAGATCCTGGTCCGCATCCAGGAGCGCAGCCCGGGGAGCGACTTAGGCGAGATGGCGAGCATCCTGCTGGCGGATTACTACTTCGACAAGCCTCAGATGGATAGCGCGGCCGAGGCGTATGACCTGTTCCTGATCAACTACCCGCGGAGCGAGCAGCGCGAGTGGGCGATGCTGCGTCTGATCCAGGCAAACCTGGCGCGATTCAAGGGCCCGCGTTTCGATGCGACCGGGTTGATCGATGCGGGTCAACGGCTGAAGACGTACCGGGCGGAGTACCCTGCGTCGGCGGAGCGCATCGGGGTGGGGGCGTTGCTGATCCGGATCGATGAGTCGCTTGCGATGCGTGACATGATCGCAGCGGGTTGGCACATCAAGCGCAAGCAACCATTGAGCGCGGTCTACCTGTACCAGCGAGTCGTGCAGGACTACCCGCAGACCGCGGCGGCGCAGGACGCGGTGCGGGAGCTAGAGGCGATGGGCGCCCCGGTTGTGCCGACCGAAGAGCTGGACCCGGCGGCGGTGGCGTATGACGTGACGCCGGAAGCGAGCACACAGGCTCAGACGCCGATCGAGTTGCCCCCGGCCGAACCCATCACTGAACCGGCGGTTGAACCCACGCCGGCCGTACCGGCTACGGCCCCGGCTGAAACGCCCATGGATAGCCCGGATGCCACGGCTACGACACGGCCGCAAGTGGAACATGCCGAACCCGAGATGCTTGAGCCGACCGAGGTAACCCAGCCCCCTGAAACACAGCCGGCCCCCCAGCAGATCCAGCCGGAGCCCGCAACCACCCAGCCGGAGAAGCCATGATGTACCCAGTGACTGAAAGAATCACCGGGGCGATCTGCCTGCTGGCTCTTTTGGCGGTCTCTGCCGGGCTCGGCGGATGTTCTGGGTATTCCAGCAAAGAGCTGTTCCCCACGGAATACCAGACGGTCGCCGCACCGATTTTTGAAAATCGGACCTTCTACCGGGGTATAGAGTTTGAGTTGGCGGAGGCGTTGACCAAGCAGATCGAATCGCGGACGCCCTATAAAGTTGTCAGCCCGGGGGTCGCCCAGACCCAATTGGAGGGGACGATCACCCACATCGAGCAGCGCCAGCTAAGCCGGCGTCGGCCCGGCGGGGTGCCCCAGGAAGTGGAACTGACCGTGACGGTCGATTTCGTGTGGAAAGACCTGGGCCAGGGCGGGGTGATCCGCGATCGGCGGGGCTTTCAGTCGGTGGGCCGATATATCCCCACCGCCGGTGTGGGCGAGCCGTTCGAGATCGGTCAGCACCAGGCGGTCCAGCGTCTGGCACACGACATCGTGTCCACGATGCAGGCCGATTGGTGATTTATCAGCCATACCCGCGGTTAATCGGGGGTGGCGTGCTGAATAGCCGATAGAAACCGGGCATGGGCGCGGTATTCGGCCTACAATGCGCTGCCCCGACCAAGATCCGTCTGCGCCGGCAGATGGAGCCCTTAAAGCCACTGTGAGACACGTATGTCCGACGACAAAGATCCCAATAGCGACAGCCCGAAACGCGACCCCGGCAACCCCCGGGGCTCGGGGAATTCCGGCGGCGGCTCCGGGGGCAACTCCGGGGGTGACGGCAAGCCCCCGCTGGGCCCGCGCAACCCCAATATGATGTCGCGGGGAATGGTCAGCTGGTTGCTCATGGGCGGGCTGGTGGTCGCGCTGTTCCTGATGTTCGCAAGCCAGCAGCAACGGCCTAAGGAAGTGACGTGGTCGGAGTTCATCAGCCTGGCTGAACAGCAGGCGTTTGAGAAGAACGTCATTATCGAGTCGAACCAAGCGGTGGGCACCCTGAAAGAGGGTATGGCGGGCACCATAGCCGAGGACGCCCCCGGGAACCGTGTGGCGGTGGCGCTCGATATCGAGGTCAGGGCGCTGTTCACCGCTGAATTGCGCGAGACCAACCAATTATTCGAGTTCAATACCAGCAGCGGTGTGCTGTTCCAGTTGCTGGTCAACTGGGGCCCGTTCTTCTTCATCGCGTTCCTGATCTACTTCTTTGTGTTCCGTTCGCTGCGCAACGCCGGCGGCGGCCCGGGGATGCTCGGGAGCTTCGGCCGATCAAAGCACAAGGTCGTCAACAAAGAGCACTCGACCGTGACGCTTAATGACGTCGCGGGCATCGAGGAGGCGAAGGACGAGATCGGCGAGATCATCGAGTTCCTCAAGAACCCCAAGAAATTCCAAAGGCTGGGCGGGCGTGTGCCGCGTGGCGTGCTGCTGATCGGTTCGCCGGGCTGCGGCAAGACGCTGCTGGCCAAGGCGGTCGCCGGGGAGGCGGACGTCCCGTTCTTCTCGATCAGCGGTTCGGACTTCGTCGAGATGTTCGTCGGCGTGGGTGCGTCGCGAGTGCGTGACCTGTTCAAGCAGGCCAAGGATTCCTCGCCGTGCATCATCTTCCTCGATGAGATCGACGCGGTCGGGCGACGCCGGGGCAACGGCTACTCCTCCGGCGGGCACGACGAGCGGGAGCAGACCCTCAACGCGATCCTCGTGGAGATGGATGGCTTCGAGTCCAACGACCAGGTGATCGTGGTTGCGGCGACGAACCGGTCGGACGTGCTGGACCCTGCGCTGACCCGGCCGGGGCGTTTTGATCGGCAGATCCATGTTTCGCTGCCGGACATCAAGGGGCGGGCGGACATCCTCAAGGTCCACAGCCGTAAGATCAAGATGAGCCCGGACGCCGACATGGAGAGGCTGGCACGCGGGACGCCGATGTTTTCGGGCGCCGACCTCGCCGCCATCATCAACGAGGCCGCCATCGCAGCGACGCTTCAGAACAAGGACTTCGTCGAGCAGGACGATCTCGAAGAGGCCCGTGACAAGGTGAAGTGGGGCCGGTCCCGCAAGAGCCATAAGATCGAGGAAGATGAGCGGAAGGTCATCGCCTACCACGAGGCCGGGCACGCCATCGTCATGTATTACGACGAGGACTCCGAACCGCTGCACAAGGTCACGATCATCCCGCGTGGGCAGGCGCTGGGCGTCACCTTCATGCTCCCGGAGAAAGACCGGCACATCCACACCAAGAAGCAACTGCTCGCGCAGCTGCGTGTGACCTACGGCGGGCGGATCGCCGAGGACATGTTCTGCGGTGATATCTCAAGCGGTGCTTCGCAGGACATCCGCCAAGCCTCGTCCATCGCGCGAGCGATGATCACCGAACTGGGCATGAGCGATAAGCTCGGCTTCCAGCTCTACGGCATCGACGAGTCCCGCCAGCCCTGGGAACAACCGGACAAGCTCTTCAGCGACGAGACCGCCCGCACGATCGACCAGGAGGTCAAGGGCCTGATCGACCGGACCTACGGCGAAACCAAGGTCCTGCTCGAAAAACACCGCGACCAGCTCGACGCCCTGGCGCAGGCGCTGCTCAAGTACGAGACGCTCAACCGCGACGAGGTCGACCGGATCATGCGCGGCGACACGCTGACCAAGGCCACCGTCAGCGACCTGCTGCAGGCCGAAAAAGACAAAGCGAAGGCCGCCGCCGAGAAACCGGTCACACCACCCGCCCCCGACCTGGGCGACGAACCCCCCGGCGTCATACCCAGCCCGGCGTAAACGCCACGTCGTAACAAGTTCAACTTACACACACAAGACCCACGCTTAACCGCGTGGGTCTTGTATGTAGGGCAGTCTCGTGGCCATGTACGCTACCGCTTCATCGGACAGGATGAGAAGAGGTGATGTGGTATCACAGTAACAGTGATAGCAGGCCGCTATCTCGGTACTTTGTATTTGAAAAACTGTGTGTACAACCGTTATGGGTGCAGCTCTATGCCGCCCGTGACTTCTCCGCTGCGGCGGCGGCTTTAGCCAAGGTGGATCGAGATACGCGGGGCAGGTCCGATCGTCGGGGGGCGTTGGTCGTGTCCTGGTGGGTCGCCCGGGTTAGCCTCGGTCGGATGCCTCGGCCGCGGACCAGTTGTGAGACGCGTCGGCCGGTGTACAGGCGGACCGCCAGGTAGATCCCCCAGAGCCAGCACACCGCGACGTAAGTGCCAAGGACGTAGAGCAGAACGGTGGTCATGGGTTGCTCCTGTGGACGGGGGTAACGATTCCTGGATCCCGCCTGGCTAGAAGATCGGCCGGGTGGTCGCGGTTGAGCCAGTATTCAGCCGACCAATCGAGCGGGCGAACAGGGTCTGACGCTGTCTAAGAATAGCAGACTGTTAGCCTTCACGTCGCGCGTAAGTATTTGTCCGATAATAACTTTCAATTCAGTCGCCGGGATGCCTGTGCCGGGGCGTTTGACGGTCAGATCGTCCTGGGTCAGCCGATGACCTGCGGGGAGGTCACGCAGGACACACACGCTCTGGCGTGACACCTTGCGCACATCGACCTCGGCTGGCAGTACGTCTTTGCGGGTCGGGCCGAGCATCGCCTGGGCTTCACGGATCAGCCGGACATACTGGGTAAACATCCTCGGGTCGGCGCTGGCGGCGTGATCTGGGCCAGTTGCGCTTGTGTCGTAGGTCAGGTGCTTCTCGATGACCACCGCGCCTGCGGCGACCGCCAACGCACCGGTGAGCACCGCCTGGGTGTGATCGGAGTAACCCACCGGCAGCCCGTACCGCTCACGCATCGCCGACATCCCGCCCAACGCCGCGTCCTTCGTCGGTGTGGGGTAGCTGGACACACACTGCAGCAGGCAGCCGCCCGGCCCGTGTCCCGACAGCAGCGTCGCTGCCGGTGTCAGTTCAGATAACTCACACGTCCCGGTCGAGACCAGGATCGGCTTGCCAAGCGACGCCACCGCCTCGAGCAAGGGCGTATTCACCGCATCCGGCGAGGCGATCTTCACCGCATCCACACCGATCTGAGCAAGGTCCGCGGCATCCCCCGGGCTGAACGGCGTGACGATGAAACCCAACCCCGCCTCACATGCCGCCGCAGCAAGCCGACCCATCTCATCGAGGTCCAGCGCCAGATCGCCCAGCAAGGCCTTGGCGTCCTTGGCCTTGTCTTTCTGGTATCCCGCCAGCAGGGCCTGATCCGAGAGCAGCCGGTCGGGGCTGAAAAGCTGGAACTTCACCGCGTCCGCGCCCGCTTCGGCTGCGGCCTGGATCAGCTCGAATCCCCGGTCCAGCCGGCCGTCGTGGTTCACCCCGACCTCCGCGACGACCAGCACCCGGGCCGGGGCCGTTTCGTCAGCTTCACGGAACAGGGTATTTGCTGGGTTCATCACTCTAGTTATCGGCATAGTTTGACCGACTACGACAGCGGCGATACCGTTTGTCGCTCACTACCGCGTCGGCACCCCCGGAGTCCCTTCAGAGCCTCCCATTCGTGCCCCGACACACCCCGACCGGGTAGCTCAGTTGGTAGAGCATCGGCCTTTTAAGCCGCTGGTCCTGGGTTCGAGTCCCAGCCCGGTCATTTACTTAAGCACCCTCGGCGACTTAGCTTGAGGGTGTTTTCATTTCTGGATAGCACGTCGGCCATAGTCCGATGGTCGGAACGGTGGGCATGCCGGGCTGTCTGACGCTCGCTGTACCCACGAAGACCGGTCCAAGCCAACTCGGAGTCATCTAAAGACCCATGCCCCCGCCCCCCGGACATACCTGGCGCTCCTGGCTGTACGAAGTCATCTTCGAGGCGGACACCGCCACCGGCAAGACGTTCGACGTTGTGCTGCTCTGGTCGATCCTGCTGAGCGTGGCCGCGGTGCTGCTGGAGAGCGTGGAAGCGATCCGCATCGGGTACGGCCGGATCCTGTATGGCGTGGAGTGGGGCTTCACGATCCTCTTCACCATCGAATATGCCATCCGTATCATCTGTGTACGTCGGCCGTGGCTGTACATCCGCAGCTTCTACGGTATCGTCGACCTGCTGTCGATCCTCCCGACCTACATCAGCGTGGTCGTCGGCGGGTCGCAGGCGATGATCGTCATCCGGGCGCTGCGGCTGCTGCGGGTCTTCCGTGTCTTCAAGCTCGCGCGGTACGTCGGCGAGGCGAGCGTGCTGATGGATGCGCTGCGTGCCAGCCGGGCGAAGATCACGGTCTTCCTGCTCACCGTCCTGTCGATCGTGCTGATTGTCGGGTCGCTGATGTACCTGATCGAGGGAACGCATCCCGATAGCGGCTTCACCAGCATCCCCGCCAGTATCTACTGGACGATTGTCACGATGACCACCGTGGGTTACGGCGACATCACCCCGCAGACCATCCCCGGCAAGACCCTCGCCTCCATGGTCATGATCATCGGCTACGGCATCATCGCCGTTCCCACCGGCATCGTCACCGCGGAAATCTCCGCCGCCTCACATCAGCGGCGCATCACCACGCACGTCTGTCCTGAATGTCACCGTGAAGGCCACGAACCCGACGCGAAGTGTTGCAAGTTCTGCGGGTCATCGCTGCAGGTGAACAGTCTCGGTGGCGATAAAGACTCCTGACGTCTTTGCCGCTCCAGGATCCTTAGGTGCGGTGCCGCCGGAAACATGTAGGATTACTGATTCCAGGTCGGGTATGATGCTCCTCGGGTAGCTCATACTGCTACGGAGCATGAATTTTGTCATCACTATTTGAAAACAAGACCGACACACCCAATTACTACCGGAAGGACGGTCCGTCCGCACCCGTGGCCTGGTATGGCGGCAAAGCCTACTACGCGAAGTGGATCATCGAACGGTTCCCGGTCCATCGCGTTTACGTCGAGCCTTTCGGTGGGGCGGCCAACATTCTGTTGCGTAAACACCCCAGTGAAGTCGAGATCTACAACGACCTCGATAGCCGGATCGTGAATCTCTTTAAGGTAATCCGGAACCCCGACCTCTTTGCACAGTTCGAGCAGCAGGTGAGTTTAACACCCTACAGCCGTGAACAGTTCGCCGAGTTAGCGGATCAACCCGAGCCCACGGAGCCGGTCGAACGAGCGTGGTGGTTCTTTGTACGTGCCCGCCAAGCGGTGGGCGGTATCGGCATGTCGAAGATCAGCCCGGGATCCTGGGCGGTTAGCACACGGACCCGCCGCAAGATGGCCGAGCCGGTCTCCAAGTACCTGTCTGCGGTGGATGGACTCGAAGACGTGGCCGATCGGTTAAGAACGGTCGTCTTCGAGTCGCTAGAAGCGCTGACGTTGATCCCGAAGTATGACGGGGGCGATGTCCTCTTCTATTGCGATCCCCCGTATCTGCCTGAGACCCGACACGGCGGGCAGGCCAAGACGTACGGTCAGGAAATGTCTTTTGAAGACCATGAGCAGTTGATC
>JAJDCV010000350.1 GCA_029260675.1 Phycisphaeraceae bacterium | reverse complement strand
GACCGCAGCGCCGTGGTCCTGATCGACGACGACGGGAACCCCCGGGGCACCCGCATCTTCGGGGCGGTCGCCCGGGAGCTGCGTGAGAAGAATTTTATGAAGATCGTCTCCCTGGCGTCGGAGGTGGTCTGACCACCGCGGCTAAGGGCTAAGAGCTAAACGCTAAAGGTTTCAGCAATGGCACGACACGTAAGAAAAGGCGACAACGTCATCGTCACCGCGGGCTCGAGCAAGGGCAAGCAGGGCAAGATCCTGCGCGTGGTGACGGAGAAGGATCAGGTGGTGGTCGAGGGCGTGAACGTCCGGACCAAGCACGTCAAGCCCAGCCAGACCAACCCCCAGGGCGGGGTGGTGCACAAGGAGATGCCGATCCACATCTCCAATGTCTCGCCCGCGGCGGCCGGGAAGCCGACCCGTGTGCGGTTCGTCACCAAGGACGACGGCTCGAAGATCCGTGTGGCCGCCAGCACCGGCGAGCAGCTGGGCCCGGACCTGAAAAAGGCACGCAAGTAAGCAACAAGGCGGAGAGCCACTCTCGCTAACAAAAGCAGGACTGAACCATGACCCCGCGGTTAAAGAAACAATACAACGAGCAGGTCGCCACGAAGCTCGGCAAGGACTTTGGGATCAGTAACCCCATGGCTCTGCCGACGCTTGACAAGATCGTCATCAACGTGGGGATGGGCAAGCAGCTGGAGGGCACGAAGCTGAACCCCAAGGCCCGCGAGCAGGTGCTGTCTGACCTGGCGTTGATCTCCGGTCAGAAGCCGATCGTCAAGAAGGCCAAGAAGTCCGTCGCCAACTTCAAGCTGCGTGCAGGCTACGAGGTCGGCGCGATGGTCACCCTCCGTAGCGACCGGATGTGGGAGTTCCTGGACCGGCTGATCACGGTGGCGATCCCCCGGATCAAGGACTTCCGTGGCCTGAAGGACAAGCTCGACGGGCGGGGCAACTACTCCTTCGGCGTGAACGAGCAGGGGATCTTCCCCGAGATCGACATGGCCCAGGCCCAGTTCACCCACGGGATGCACATCAACCTGGTCTTCAAGCGCAGCACCGACGAGATCACCCGGGCCGCGCTGACGGAGATGGGTTTCCCGCTGATCAAGCCCGAAGAAAAGAACTGATACAAAAGCGTAAGCACGGCACCCACCACCGAAACAGGTAAGAGAAAACCATGGCATCGAAGTCAACCAGCATCCGGATGGCAAAGGTCAAGAAGACCATCGACAAGTACGCCGACCTTCGGCGGAAGCTCAAGGCCGAGGGCGACTACGCGGGCTTGCAGAAGCTGCCCCGTAACGCCAGCCCGACCCGGTACCGAAACCACTGTGCCCTGACCGGTCGGACCCGCTCGGTGTACCGCAAGTTCGGTATCTCCCGGATCAAGCTGCGTGAGCTGGCGCTGGAAGGCAAGGTCCCGGGGATGCGTAAGGCGTCGTGGTAGGCAAGCGGTTAGCGATTAGCCGTTTGCTAACAGCTTGGCAAGAGAGATTGAACACGCGAGAAACTCACAGGTAAGGCCCAAACGTAATGTCTCTATCAGACCCCATCGCAGACATGATTACCCGGATCCGCAACGCGGCCCGCAATAAGGCCAAGAAGGTCGATTGCCGCAACAGCAAGATCTGCTCCGGCATCGCCCAGGTTCTAAAGGACGAGGGCTACGTCTCGGATTACAGCGTGATCGACGACGGCCGGCAGGGGATCCTGCGTGTGGACCTGCGTTACGGCCCCAACGGCGAGCAGTTAATCCACACGCTTAGGCGTGAGAGCAAGCCCGGCTGCCGGGTGTATACCAAGGCCGAGCTCCTGCCCAGGCCGTTAGGCGGGCTGGGGATCGTGATCGTCAGCACGTCCAGCGGCGTGATGTCTGACCGCAAGGCCAGGCAGCAGCACGTGGGCGGCGAGTTGTTGTGTACGGTGGAGTAAACCGGGCGTAAGCCCAGAAGCGGAGAAGGGCGTGTGCCCCCAACCGCGGATTAAGGATTCAAGCGATGTCCCGTATCGGTAAAAAACCCGTCCCCCTCGCCGGCACCAAGGTGTCGGTCAGCGGTAACCAGGTCACGGTCGAAGCCGGGAGCAACCGGCTGAGCATCAGCCACCGCCCCGAGGTCACCGTCAAGGTCGAGGGCGATGAAGTCGTCGTCGAACGCAAGGACGACTCGCGCCAGACCAAGGCGATGCACGGGCTGACCCGGTCGCTGATTTTCAACATGATCGAGGGCGTGACCAAGGGCTTCGAGAAGCACCTGGAGATCAACGGCGTGGGCTGGACCGCCAAGCTCCAGGGCAACAAGGTCAACCTGAAGGTCGGTTACGCCGACACCCGGGTCGTGAACGTGCCTGCGGGGATCACGGTGGATATCCAGCAGAACAAGCTGAAGATCAGCGGCGCGGACAAGCAGCTGGTCGGGCAGGTCGCCGCGGAGATCCGGGCCCACCGCAAGCCCGAGCCTTACAACGGACGTGGCATCAAGTACGCCGACGAACACATCATCCGCAAGCAGGGCAAGGCCTTCGCCAGCGGCGGGTAAGCACGGACACAGATTTTAAGAACCCCGAACCCGGGCATAAACCCGGCACTGGGAAACGAAACGATGGACAAATTCAAACTCAAGACCGTACGCCGCAAACGCCGCAAGACCGGGATCCGCAAGCGTGTCATCGGCACGCCGCAGCGCCCCCGTCTGACGGTGTTCCGCAGCCTCAACCACATGTACGCCCAGATCATCGACGACCTGGACGGCAAGACGCTGGTGTCCGCCAGCACCGTTAAGGTTGGCAAGGGCGGGAACATCGCCGCCGCGGTCGAGGTGGGCAAGCAGATCGCCAAGCAGGCGAAGGACGCCGGGATCAACCAGGTGTCGTTCGACCGGAATGGTTTTCGATATCACGGCAGGGTCAAGGCCCTGGCCGATGCCGCCCGCGAGGGCGGCCTTGGGCTGTAACCAGGCTCATCTCCGTGTGCCTTCGGCCACGGGTTAGCGTTTAGAGGAACAACATGCCGGAATTACTAGAAGACACACAGGCACTGGAATCAACCACGGTCGGGATCTTCCGAACCGCGACGGTGGTCAAGGGTGGTCGTCGCTTCAGCTTCGCCGCCCTGGTGGTGGTCGGTGATCGGCGCGGCAGCGTCGGGATCGGCTACGGCAAGGGCCGGGGCGTGCCCGTCGCCATCGAGAAGGCCCAGAAGGCCGCGCGGAAGAACCTGGTCAGGATCGAACTGAAGGACGGCACGCTGCCGCACCAGATCGAGGGCCGGTTCGGCGCGTCGATGATCCGCCTGATCCCCGCGGGACCCGGTACCGGCGTCATCGCCGGGGGCACCGCGCGTGCCGTGCTGGAGATGGTGGGCGTTCAGGACTGCCTGACCAAGGCCTACGGGTCGACGAATAAGAAGAACCTCAGCAAAGCCGTGCTCGACGGGCTGACCCGGCTGCGGACCAAGGAACAGGTCGCCAGCCACCGCGGTGTCGAGATCGAATCGACCGCTGTCGATGAGATGATCGCGATGGGTAAGCGGTTCACCACCGCGACCAGCTCGGCACCCAAGCAGGCGGCGCCTGTGGCGAAGGATGAGAACGAAGGCGGCGGCAAGCGTGGCGGTAAGGGCGGTGGTCGCAAGGGCGGGCGTCGCAGCGAGAGCACACCCGGTGGACGTGGCGTGACCGCGACCGTGACCCAGATCAAGCCCAAGCCCAAGGCCAAGCCCGCCGAGGCGGAAGCCCAGAAGCAGGACGACGCGCCGGCCGAAGAAAAGCCGGTGACGGAAGCGGTGGCCCAGCAGGCCCCGGTGACCGAAGCGGCCCCGAAAACCCCGGAAGCCAAGGCCCCCGAGGCCCCGGCTGCGGGAGCCCCGGAAGCGACGGAAACGGAACCCGAAAAGACCCAGGACTAAGCGACACCCCGGCGTGTTACGCCGAGTAATCAGGAGTGTCTGTGCGATGATGATTCATGAAGTCACCGAGAAGGTGGGCAAGCATAAGAAGCGTAAGCGCGTGGGCCGTGGCCCCGGCTCGGGCTCGGGCAAGACCTGTGGGCGTGGGCACAACGGTGCCGGCTCCCGTTCGGGTGCCAGCGGCTCGATCCGCGCCAGCCGTGAGGGCGGTCAGACCCCGCTGTTCAGGCGGGTCGCCAAGCGCGGTTTCTCCAACGTCCTGTTCAAGAAGCAGTTCGCGGTGGTGAATATCAGCGCCCTGGACGCACGCTTTGACGACGGGGCCGAGGTCAACGCCCAGATGCTTGTGAAGGTCGGGTTGATCCGCGACGACAAGCTCCCCGTGAAGGTGCTGGGCAAGGGCGAGACCCAGAAGAAACTCTCGGTCACCGCCGCGTCGTTCTCGAAGTCGGCCCAGGAAAAGATCACCCAGGCCGGGGGGTCGGCGACGGTCGCCTGACATCAATCGTTTCATGCCTCGACATCCTGATATACCAGGACAACGAACAGGACACCCCCGGTTAATCATCGGGAACCGAAGCCACTCTTAGCATCAGGCTAACGGCAAACCGCCAAAGGCTAAAAGCCCCATGCTCCAAGCGTTTCTGAACATCTTCCGGATCTCCGAGCTACGTAACAAGATCTTCTTTACGCTGGGGATGTTGTGCATCTACCGGGTCGGGTTCTTCATCCCGTTGCCGGGCGTCAGCCAGGAGCTGATGAAGGCGTGGGCGGAGAAGCAGAGCGGCGGCGCGGCGGGGAACATCCTGGATTTCGTCAGCATCTTCACCGGCGGGTCGCTCACGCAGTCGACGATCTTCGGGCTGGGGATCATGCCCTACATCTCCGCGGCGATCATCTTCCAACTCCTGGGGTCGGTGTGGGAGAAGCTCAAGGCCCTTCAGAAGGAAGGCCCCGCCGGTCGGCAGAAAATCCAGGAATACACACGCTACGCCACGGTTGGGCTGTGCCTGGTCCAGTCGGTCGTCTACCTCAAGTTTTTCCAGGCCGGTGATTCCCCGGTGGTCTACCCGACGTACCAGAACACGTTCCTGTTCTGGTCCTGCGGTATTGTCGCGTTGACCAGCGGGACGGTCTTCCTGATGTGGCTGGGTGAGCAGATCGACAAGTACGGGATCGGCAACGGGATCTCGCTGATTATCACCGCCGGGATCATCGCCGGGATGCCCAACGCGGTCATGACGGTTGCCAACGGTTTTGACGTCAATGCGGCCGACGCCCAGTACACCCCGATGACGGTGATCTTCCTGGCGGTGGCGTTCGTGGTCGTAGTCGCGGGTTCGATCGTTATCACGCAGGGGCAAAGGCGTATCCCGATCCAGCAGGCCAAGCACACCCGGGGCCGGCGTGTCTACGGCGGGCAGCGCAGCTACCTGCCCCTGCGTGTGAACCACGGCGGGGTCATGCCGATCATCTTCGCCAGTTCGCTGATGATCATCCCCTCGATGCTGCTGAGTTACCTCGAATCGTCCATGCAGACACTGCCCGGTGAGGATACGTCAGGGTTCTACAACGCCATGTACGGCACGGTGAATTTCCTAAGCCGAAACTTCGGGTTCAACGGCTACCTGTACACGGTGGCCTACATCGGGCTGATCTACTTCTTCGCTTACTTCTGGACGACCGTTCAGTTCCAGCCCAAGGAGATGGCGACGCAGCTACGCGACCACGGCAGCTTCATCCCGGGCCTGCGTCCCGGTCCCCGGACCGCGGACTACCTGGAGACCGTGATGGAGCGGATCACCTACGTCGGGGCGGGGTTCCTGGCCCTGATTGCGGTGGTGCCGACCATTGTCTCAGGCGTTTTCGATATTGACTTCCTCGTGACGCAATTCCTTGGTGGCACGGGGCTTCTGATTGTAGTCAGCGTGATGCTGGACTTTGTCCAGCGGATCGAGGCGAGCCTGTTGATGCGTAATTACCAGGGATTCCTGGCATCCGGCGGGGGCAAGGGCCCACGGATCCGAGGTGCCCGGGGCGGGGCTTAACCCCCGGTAACCCCCGTGATGAAAGATATTTGTCTGGCCCGCGGGATGCGGCTAAGATGGCGGACTCGCGATTGAACGGGATCAAGCGGAAGCAACCGCACGAGATTGAGAAAATGCGGGCCGCCGGACGGATCGTGCAACAGGTCCACCAGCGGTGCCGAGAGCTTTGCAAGCCGGGCGTGACCACCCGGCAGATCGACGAAGAGGGCTGCCGTGTATACACGGAGGCCGGCGGCAAGGGGTTGTTCAAGGGCTACCCCGGGCCGACGCCGTTCCCGTCGAACCTGTGCATCAGCGTGAACGAGGAAGTCGTTCACGGGATCGCCGGCGACCGGGAGATCAAGGACGGGGACATCGTGGGGGTTGACTGCGGTGTGGAATTCGACGGGTGGTGCGGCGACGCGGCGACGACGATTCTGGTCGGCGACGTCGAACCAGCGACCCGCAAGCTTTGCGAGGTGACCGAGCGGGTGCTCGCGATCGCGGTAGAAAATATTCGGCCCGGCAAGAAGTGGAGCCAGGTCGCCAGATTGATGCAGTCGTACGCGGAGTCGCAGGGCATGAGTGTCGTCCGAGACTTCGTGGGGCACGGGATCGGATCGAAGATGCACGAACCGCCGCAGGTTCCCAACTTCGTCAGCCGAGACCTGCTCAAGAACGACATCGAGCTTCGGGAGGGCGTCGTGCTCGCGATCGAGCCGATGTGCAACCTGGGCTCACACGAGGTTCGGACGCTGCGGGACGGATGGACCGTGGTGACGGTGGACCGCAAGCCGTCGGCTCACTACGAGCACACGGTGGCCGTCACCGCCGACGGCGCGGACGTCCTGACCGACGGACGATGAAAGCAGATTGGCCGGGACGGATCTCGGCAAAGATAGAGGTTGGAAACAGAGCAAAAGAGAGTACGTGGCAAAAGAAGACAAACTCCAGTTCGAAGGCGAAGTGATCGACGCGCTGCCCAACGCGATGTTCAGGGTCAAGCTCGAAAACGATCACGAGATGATCGCCCACATCTCCGGGAAGATGCGAAAGTTTTACATCCGCATCCTCCCGGGTGACCGGGTGACCGTGGAACTGAGCCCGTACGACCTGACCAAGGGACGGATCACGTACCGGCACTGATACAAGCAGGTAATGGAACAATGATAACTGGGGATTCTTCCCCTTAGCCCCCGGCTTTGCCGGGGGATGCGTCGGAGGCAAATACGATGAAAGTACGAAGCAGCGTCAAGCGGATATGTGAAAACTGCAAGGTCATCCGGCGTAAAGGCGTCGTGCGTGTGATCTGCACCAACCCCAAGCACAAGCAGCGGCAAGGCTGAGTGGAGGGTTCAGGGTACGGAGATCAGGGATCGGGCTTGAGGCCTGTACCTCTGACTCAACTTACCACGACTGAACCCCGCTCCCTAGACCCTGAACCCAAGACCCTAGACCCCGAACCCTGGAACGAACCATGCCCCGTATCTCTGGCGTCGACATCCCGGACAACAAACCGATCCGTATCGCATTGCGTTATATCTACGGCATCGGGCCGAAGATCGCTGAAGACATCGTCAAGGAGGCCGGTCTGGAAGGCCAGGCCCGCGCCAACACCCTGTCGGAAGATCAGCTGGCCCAGGTCGGTGGGATCATCGAGGAGAAGCTGGTGGTCGAGGGGGCCCTGCGTCGTCAGGTCTCGCAGAACATCAGTCGGCTGCGTGATATCCGCTCGTACCGTGGCGACCGCCACCGCCGGGGTCTACCCGTGCGTGGTCAGCGTACCCAGACCAACGCCCGTACCCGTAAGGGCCGCAAGCGTACCGTTGCCGGCAAGAAGTCGGTCAAGGGCATGAAGTAGCACCCTGTGCTACTCGTGGCGAAGCCACGGATTGCGCAGCAATCGTTTAACCGCCGCCCCCAGGCGGCGCTCAACCCTAAGCCCCCGGCTCTGCCTGGGGATCGACCGAACGGCAGCATACGGTCGCAGGCCGATTGGGAACAGGCAAGAATAAAAGTCTCGGGCGCGTGCCCGGGCGAGAGAACCGAAGCCAGTTGCCCGCCCGTTTGAGAATGGGAAAGCCGGCAACGCCACGAACTTCGAGGAAAGCACATGGCCAAGAAGACCAAGAAGATCCGCAAGAACGTCTCCCGTGGGATCGCCCACATCAAGGCGACATTCAACAACACCCTGATCACCATCACCGACGTGAACGGCGAGACGCTGTGCCAGGCTTCGGCCGGGAGCGCCGGGTTCAAGGGCTCACGTAAGAGCACCCCGTTCGCCGCGACCCGCGCCGCCGAGGAGGCCGCCGCGGCCGCGAAGAAGTTTGGTGTGCATGAGGTCGAGGTCAGGATCCGTGGCGCAGGTTCCGGCCGTGAGTCCGCCGTCACCGGGCTGCAGGCCAACGGCATCAAGATCACGGCCGTCGAAGACCACACCCCGATCCCGCACAACGGGTGCCGGCCCCGCAAGCGCCGCCGCGTGTGACCCCCGGAGACGCGCCCTGTCTTTCGTGGGTTGCGTCAGCCGGTGTTGTGTAATCAAACCGCTTACTCCCGCCCTGGGAACAGAAGCCGCCGACCGTCCAGCAGCGGATCGGCACGCGATAAGCCCCGGGCGTTTCCCTCACTAAGGGCTGCTGGAACGATTTGGAGATCATCATGAGAATCAGATGGCGTGGACTGGAACTTCCCCACCGTGTAATCGCCGACCCGGCGAACACCGATACCTACGGCAAATTCAGCGTGGAGCCGTTCGAGCGCGGCTTCGGCACGACCGTCGGCAACAGCCTGCGGCGCATCCTGCTGTCGAGCCTGGAAGGCGCGGCGATCTCGGCGGTCAAGATCAAGGGCGCTCAGCACGAGTTCACCAGCCTCGAAGGCGTGCAGGAAGACGCGACCGACATCCTCCTGAACATCAAGGACATCGTCGTCTCGCTTGATTCCGAAGAGCCCAAGACCATGCGGCTCCAGGCCGAGGGCCCCGGCGAGGTGACCTGCGACCTGATCGAGGCCGACACCTCCATCACGATCCACACCAAGGACCTGATCCTGGCGACGCTGACCAAGCAGATCGACTTCGACATCGAGTTCCACGTCGAGAAGGGCCGAGGCTACGTCCCGGCCAGCGAGCACTACGACAACCCCGGCGAGCAGGAGATCGGTTTGATCCCGGTCGATGCGATCTTCTCGCCGGTGACCCGGGTCCGCTACAAGGTCGAGGACACCCGTGTCGGTC
Organism: Phycisphaeraceae bacterium; assembly: GCA_029260675.1. Classification (GTDB taxonomy): domain Bacteria; phylum Planctomycetota; class Phycisphaerae; order Phycisphaerales; family Phycisphaeraceae; genus JAJRRS01. The sequence continues at coordinate 2,656 of JAJDCV010000350.1, read as the reverse complement.
AGAAGACCAACTTCGATAAGCTGGCGTTGGAGATCTGGACCAACGGGACCGTGACGCCTGAGATGGCGCTGGTCGAGGCGGCCAAGATCCTCCGCAAGCACCTCAACCCGTTCGTGCAGTTCTTCGAGCTGGGCGAAGCGACCGCCAGCGAGTCCGCCGCGGCGGCGGCCCGTGTCGACGAGGAGCAGATCCGCAAGTTCAAGATGAACCTCAACGATCTGGACCTGTCCGTGCGTGCGAACAACTGCCTGGAGACGGCGAACATCTCGACCGTCGCCGAGTTAGTTGTTCACACCGAGGCCGATCTGCTGAAGGTCCGCAGCTTCGGTAAGACGTCGCTGCGTGAAGTGAAACGTAAGCTCACGGATATGGGCCTGACCCTGGGGATGGAACTGCCCGCCGAGATCCAGCCCGCGAGCGTGTGATAAACCATCAAGGGTGTATCGCACCCTTGAATGACTCATTGGGGCCATCACGCCCCGGTCCCGTGTGGGACCTAAATTGCCCCGCCTTTCGTGTTTTAAACACCGGGCGGGAGTGGCTTCGCGGGACGGCGTCTCACCCGTCTCGCGGTCAAGATAAGGAGCTTCACGATGAGACACCGAGTTTATGGGCGGAAGCTGGGACGTCATACCAATCACCGGATGGCGATGTGGCGGAACATGGCTGTGTCCCTGTTCACCCACGGGCAGATCACCACGACGATCCCCAAGGCCAAGAGCGTCGTGCCATTCGTCGAGAAGCTGATCACGGCCGCCAAGAAAGGCGACCTGGCCAACCGTCGCCGCGTCATCAAGATGATCGGCGACCGGATCATGATCAAGAGCGAGGACGACCCCGCGATCGAGCGTAACAAGTACGGCGAGATCACCGGCGGGCCGAAGGTCGTCAAGGTCCTGTTCGATGAAATCGCCCCGAAGTACGCCGACCGTACCGGCGGTTACACCCGGATCATCAAGCTGGCCAAGCACCGCATCGGTGACGGATCGTCGCTGTGCGTGCTGCAACTGGTCGGCGGCGGTGACGAGTCGGGCCCGCAGGTCTCCGGCCAGTACTCGCGTCGTCGTGACAAGGCGAACAAGCGGATGGAGCGTGCCGCCGCGTTGCGTAAGGGTGGGGCGGCCGTCGCCGAGCCCGAAGCAGAAGTCGAAGCCGAGGCCCCCGCTGAAGAGCAGCTGGCCACCGAGCAGGCCCAGCCGGAAGCCGAAGCTACCGAAGAAGAAAAATCGAAATAACACCGCTTTACTTTGGTGTAACCTCATTCGAAACAGGGCCGGCCATGATGGTCGGCCTTTTTCATTTGAGGCAGGGCATGTTTCCACTGTGGCGAGCCTGTGTTTTATTTGGCTGCCTGTGATCGTTTCCAAACCAATGCAAGGGTCAACCACACTATCACGGCACCCGTGGTCGGTTCGGGGACCGCCCTGATATCAAGACGATGGAAATCGAAGTTGGTCCACAGCGCATCCCCACCGATCTGCCTGATGGTCAGTGTGTTGGAACCTGGGAGTGCGCCGGTGAAACTCAGAGAGGTGTAGGTGTCGCCTTGTGTCAGCGATGGGGTATCGACCGACACGCCGTTTAGAAGAATCTCTAAGTCTAGGGACTTGGTACCCGTCCCGTCCTGTTGGAAGATCGCGGTCAGGTAGCGGAACTCGGTCCGCGGGTCGGCCAACTCGGGCAACAGGTCGAAATGGAACCGCAACTCGGTGTCGTTGGGTGGGTCAAATCGGATGACCGCACGCTCCAGATTCACAAGCGGTTCGTCCTGTGTCACCACCCCCACAGGGTCGGGGTAAACACCGGCAAAGTAATAATCGTCATCCAACACCGACGGACTGCCGGGCGCCGGGTTCATCTGTGCATCTTCGGCCGAGAAATCAGCGACCGAGTTGTCCGGCAGACCCGCAAACCACAGGGGGGTAAATAGCGGTGTCTGCGGGCCGGCAATTGGTGAAGCAAACACCCCCAGGTGGTTGGCGTTTGATCGCTCGCCGCCAAGCTTGGCGTTGAGCCGGGTCACGCTGTTGTCGCTCGGGTTGTGCGCCACCATCACGGTTGAGCCGCCGCCGTCGAGGTTCACTCCGGTATGAGCACCGAGGCGCATCAACCACTGGGCGGACTCTCGGCGGGTCGCCCCGTCGCTGATCCCGGGCAGGCCCGTATCGATCGTCACCAGGTACAGCAGTTTATGGTCCTCGGGCGTGTCACGGTCGCCCAGCCCGACCAGCGTCCGTGCGGGGTGGATCGTGTCGGCGCTGGTCGGTATGTCACGGCCAACGCCCAGGACAAAGTTCGATCCCGCGAACGCGGTATCGACTCCGGCGAGCGAAAATACATCGTCCACGGTGTTGACAAACGATGCGTCGTTAAGCGTATCGATCAACAGCGCGGCGCGCGCCTCGGGCTGTGCGGGGGAGACAAGGTTACCGTCGGTCACGGCCAGCCCGACGATGTCTTTGTTTTGCGGGCCTGAACAGCAGGGCGTGTAGAAGCTGGTGTTGATAGCGACCTGTGCCGAGGTGGCGTTGAGGAACTGGGTAGCCGTCTGTGACAACGTGTCCAACGGGGCGACGCCGTTGGACGGTGTGGACGTGAAGCCGATGCCGGCAGCGGTCAGGTCGATGCGTACCGCGGTCACTATCTGCGGCCTGCC
>JAJDCV010000349.1 GCA_029260675.1 Phycisphaeraceae bacterium | reverse complement strand
TAATAGGCCGTGCTTTTCGGCGAGGGATTCGGCGGGGTCGTCGCTGTCACAACAGTGGGCGAAGAGATCGGCGGCTGCGCTGGAGCCGATCTTGTCGGCGCTGGATAAGTCGGCGATGCCTTTGACCTGTTCGGGGGTGATGCCCAGGTCGTGTACGCCGCAGTTGCGTTCGTTGGCGAGTTTGGCGGCGTAGTTCAGGAGCATGGCGGCGGCGCGTTTGGGGTCGGTGCCGGCGGCGATGGTGGATTCGTAGAAGCGGGTCAGGCCGGGGTCGTCCAGGAGGGTGCCGGCGTCGACGGGGGATAGGCCGAACTCATCGACGTAGCGCCGGCGTTTGACGTCGGGGAGTTCGGTGACGGTTTGTTTGATGCGGTTAAGCCAGTCGTCGTCGATGGCGACGGTGACCAGGTCCGGATCGGGGAAGTAGCGGTACTCATCCTCGTCTTCTTTTTCGCGTTGCGGGGTGGTGATGCCTTTGTTGTCGTCCCAGCCACGGGTGGACTTGGCGCGTGCGCCCATGACCTTGCCGGTGTCGAGCCATTCATCGATCTGTCGCTGGTATTCGTGGGTGATTGCGCCGTGGACGGCTTTGAAGGAGTTGAGGTTCTTGATTTCGACGATGGGTGTCTTGAAGGTTTCGCCGTCTTTTTCGATGTGTACGTTGATGTTGGGCTCGAATCGCATGTGTCCGCGTTGCATATCGCCCTCGGAGACACCCAGGTGTCGGCAGATGTTGCGCAGTATCTGGCCGAAGATAACGGTCTCCTCGGCGGTGCGGAAGTCCGGCTCGGTGACGATCTCCAGCAAGGGCGTGCCGGCGCGATTCAGATCGACGATGGAGTGGTCGATCGGCGTGCCGCCGGGGGCTTCGTGCATGAGTTTGCCGGCGTCTTCTTCGAGATGCGCACGTGTGATGCGGATGGTGCGCCCCCGGGTTTGCCCCGAAGCATCGTTCGATGCGTTGTTGTCATCAGCGGGGATATCCAGCGAACCCTCGCCGCAGATCGGCTGGTCGTACTGGCTGATCTGGTAGTTTTTGGGGAGGTCGGGGTAGTAGTAGCTCTTGCGGTCCCACTTGGTTTTCTTGGCGATCTCACAGCCCAGTGCGAGCCCGACGCGGACCGCCATCTCGACGGCTTGTTCGTTGATGACGGGGAGGACGCCGGGCATCCCGATGACGACGGGGTCCAGGAGCGTGTTGGGCTCGGCGTCGAAGTAGTCGCGGTGGGCGACGTTGGGGGCGCTGGTCCACATCTTGGAGCGGGTGGCGAGCTCGACGTGGATCTCCATGCCGACGATGAGTGTGGTCTTGATGTCTGCGGGTGCGGTGGGCATGGGGCTTGGGGTCTAGGGTTCAGGGTCTGGGGTATTCGCTAAGCCGCAAGCGGTTTTGTGTGGTTTGCGGGTGTCGGGTGTCGAGGATCGGTCTAATGGCTAAGAACTAACGGCTAACGGCTGGTTGTCTACGTTTGCCCCTGATCAGGTCGTCTACGTCCAGGGGGTGCTGGGGTGTGCCGTTCATGACGCCCTTCTCGGTGATGAGCATGGGGAGGGCGCCATTTTTTGCAGCTTTGGCGGTGGTGATGTACATCGACACGTCGCGTTGGATCTGTTGATCGATCCAGGGGTCGCTCATGGCCCGTATCAGGTCTTTTTCTTTGATGAGTTTCCCCGCGGCGATTTTGGCGCGGACGGGGGTGAGGTTTTTCTCATCGGAGTAGAGCGTCCGGTCGAACTGTTCCCACTTGTCGGGCGCGACTTTCCAGAAGGCCAGGGAGATCTTCGCCAGTTCACATGCGTAGCGGTGCAGGGGGTTTCTTCGTTTGATGATGCGGTTGCACTTGGCGTCAAGCGGCGTGGGCAGGAAGAGTGTCGCGAGGTTGTCGCCGTGCTTCGCCGAGGTTTTCTCGAGGAGTTTTCGGGTCTCTCTGCAGTGCGAGCAGGTGTAGTCGAAGAGGACGACCAACACGTTCTTGGCGTCGGGGTTGCCGATGCGTGGGACCTGCGCGGTGTCGAGGCTGAGTCGGCCGCCGTAGAGCTTGACCATGCGTGGCGTGTTTGGCGCGGGGGGATCTGGTGTGTTTGAAGCGGTGTTTGTGTGGGTGGCCGCTGTGGGCTCGGGCTTGGCGGGTTCGGGTTTCTGATAAGCGTTGTCGAACAGCGGGTCTTTCGCGGTCGGGGTTGTCGGCTGTGTCGGGTCGGGTTCGGCGGTCTGATCGGAGGCGAACTGAACCAGCGGCGCGGCGGCGTCGGGGGGGTCGCCCAACACCTGGCCGGCGATCAGCAGCGCGGTGAGCAGCAGCGCGGCGGCCGAGACGGAGGCCAGGGCTTTGGTCGGCAGTGATGGCAGGGCCACGATCAGGCAACACACCGACGCGGCGACCCCGGCGACGTGCGTAGCCAGGCAGTACTTGCACAAGGCGCCGATGGCGAACACCTGAATCGATGTAAACCAGATCGCGGCGGCGATCGCGGCGAAGGCACAGAGCGTCATCACCAGGGCGGCCGTGAGTTGGGGGCGTTTGGCCTGTGGGTCGCGCAAGACGACGGCGACCAGCATGGCGGTGTAGACCATCATCGCCAGGAGGCTCACGGGGATCCCGAACCAAAGCGACCATCGGCTGGATAAGACCGTGTCGCAGCCGGACCCGCCGCCGCAGCCGGGCAGGGGGTCGAGGGTCTGGGACTGGTACATCAGCAGACCGGCCAACCCCGCCGCCAGACCGGCGAGCAGGGTGATGGCGATTTTCATGCGTAGGGCGGCTTCTGGTTTCATAATCTGAGACGGGCATTATAGGGGATCGTAATCCGGAAAGCGGGGGCTGGAGCGAGGTCGGCCGGGGGCGGGATCACGGCGGGGAACCGGGCCCGGTATGACGGGGGACGGCTTGAGCCTTGAAAACAATCCCGCCGAGCCCCCGAGAAGTCGGCGAAAGAAAACGCTTGGTGGGATAGACCTCAGCGATATACTTGATCTTAATACGTCCGGTACTTTTTGTCGGACGCCCGCCCCGCATGGAACACTTATTGCCATGACAGGAGTCCGCCCGCCCGCCCCTTGGGCTGTGACCTCGCCACGGGTTAATCAGGCGGGGTCGGTGCTTGTTTGACGGGTACGTCTGACGAGATACCGAGTCACCTGCGCAACAGTTCTTGACCTGCTGGATAGAAAGTGTGGAAGACATGTTGATACTGATCTGCGATGCGTTTGATACCTCCCTGCCCGATCGTTTGAGCGAGTTCGGCGAGGTGACCGACGATATGGCCCGTCTGTCTGAAGCGGACGCGGTGCTGATCCGCAGCAAGACCAAATGCACAAGAGAATTCATCGACGGGGCGGCGAATCTGAAGCTGATCATCCGCGGCGGGGTCGGGCTGGATAACGTCGACCGAGATTATGCCAATGAACGGGGGATCGAGGTGCGCAACACGCCCAGGGCGTCGAGTATCGCGGTCGCCGAGATGGCTTTTGCGTTGATGCTGGCGGTCGCCAGCCGGGTGACCGAGGCGCACGGCAGCATGGCCGAGGGCCGGTGGGATAAAAAGCAGCTCAAGCGCACCGAGCTTTCGGGTAAGACGTTGTGCCTGATCGGGATGGGGAATATCGCCACCGAGGTCGCCCGGCGGGCTCAGGCGTTTGGGATGAAGGTGGTCGCGTACCGGCGATCGGGTAAACCCAGTTCGTTGGCGGAGGTGAAACCGAGTCTCACCCAGGCGGTCGCCGATGCCGACTACGTCTCTTTGCACACGCCGTTGACCGATCAGACCCGGGGGATGATCGACGCAAAGGTGATCGCGGGGATGAAGGACGGGGCGGCGCTGATCAACACCGGACGGGGCGCGGCGGTCGTCGAGGCGGACGTTGCCTCGGCGCTTCAAAGCGGTAAACTGCGGGCCTACGCCACGGACGTGTGGCCTAGCGACCCCCCACCGGCCGACTGCCCGATCCTCAAAGCCCCCAACGTGATTATGTCGCCACACCTGGGCGCCAGCACGAAGGAAAACCTGATCCGCATCGGCGAGGAGGCCTACGGAATCGTCCAGCAGTTCGCAGAGAATTTCGCCCAAGGAATCAAATGATGAAACGGATCTTCAACTTCAGCGCCGGCCCATGCACCCTGCCGCTGGCTGCCCTGGAACAAGCACGCGACGAGATGGTCGACTACCACGGCCAGGGCATGTCCCTGATCGAGATGAGCCATCGCAGCAAGACCTACGACCAGGTCCACCACGACGCGATGAGCCTGGTCAAGGAACTGCTAGGCCTGCCGGATAATTACAAGGTGCTGCTGCTGGGCGGCGGCGCGACGCTGCAGTTCACAATGGTCCCGATGAACCTGCTGCACGGCGGCAAGAGCTGCGACTTCACCCTCACCGGGTCCTGGGCGAAGAAGGCCCTGGCCGACACGAAAAAGCTCGGCAAGGTCAACGTCGTCTTTGACGGCACGGACGACAGCTTCACGACCCTGCCCGACCCCGCCAGTCTCAAAGCCTCCAGCGACGCGGCCTACCTGCACCTGACCAGCAACGAAACCATCGGCGGCGTGCAGTGGCAGGACTGGCCGGATGCCGGCGTCCCATTGGTCGCGGACATGTCGTCTGACTTCCTAAGCCGACACATCCCTGTTGAAAAATTCGGGTTGATCTATGCCGGGGCGCAGAAGAACGTCGGCCCCGCGGGGTTGGCGGTCGTGATCATCCGCGATGATATCCTCGAAGCCTGCCCGACGGACCTGACGAATTACCTGGGCTACGCCAACCACGCCAAGGCCGACTCGATGATGAACACCCCGCCGGTCTTCACCATCTACATGATGAAGCTGGTGCTCGAACGTCTGCGCGACACCGGCGGGCTCGACGCCGCGACACAACTCGCCGAAAAACGCTCCGGCCTGCTCTACGACGCGATCGGATCCAACGGCTCGTTCTACCGCTGCCCGGTCGATCCCGCCTGCCGATCCAAGATGAACGTCGTCTTCCGCCTGCCGACCGAGGAGCTGGAAAAACAGTTCATCGCCGAAGCGGGTGCACAAAACATGAGCGGCCTGAAGGGCCACCGCAGCGTCGGCGGCTGCCGCGCGTCGATCTACAACGCGATGCCGGTCGAGGGCGCCGAGACGTTGGCGAAGTTTATGAACGACTTCGCGAAGCAGCACGGGTAAGCAACCCCCTAGCAGCCGATGAGCTGCGAGAGCGGCTGAGATTCGGGGCAGGGCGTCAGGTAAACGCCGCCCTCGATCCTCCGGGCCGCCGACTGGATGTCTTCAAGCGTGATGGGCGTCTATCTATTATGACCGGGGGGGCAATTATTACCAAGTCAGAAATATGAGACTTCACTGCGCCTAATTAGCAGTTACCACAGACCACCGATCAGAGATAGCAAGGCCATCGTCTTTGCCGACTACGCTTGATAGACTGCCTATTGCTGATACAGCTTCTGAAATGGCTTGGCCTAATTGTCTTAATTGCTTATTACTGTGCACTAGTGGTCCATACACCGCGATTATATTGCCGTTACTCTCTATCCCACGAATTGTACTTGCCGATCCAAGAACATCACATATTGTTAAACACAATGATTCTGTTTCTAATGATTCGTCAGCCGTGCCTACACGCCAACCCGATAAAACGCCTGGGCGTTCGGTATGACCCAAGCCCTTCTTAAACAATCTCGCCTTTAGATAAAGCAGCTTTCGTTGAGTTATGAGTAAGGAAGGGTATGCCTTGGTATCCAACATCGCCACAATGAGCATCGAATGAATATCTGCACGTTCAAATCGCTTAGGCGATCGACAGATCCCAATAACGAGTTGTCGGCTATTAATATTTAACACCGCCACAGGATCAAGGTTGATTCTTTTACAACGAGACAGCATCCACAACGACTTAAGATCGTATTCACTCGAAGGGACTTCCTTTTCATAGACCTGCCAGCCAAGAGGGGCTAAAACACTTACGAAATACAATCTAGTCTTAGATAAAATATTTTTCTCGTACTTCAGTATCCAGACCATCAGCCCTATTGGGATTGCAATAGCTGCTAGCCCGCCAACACAAACATTGAATAGTGCCTGCAGTAATGAAGTTAGTATCTGTGTCATGCAGGCGCTCGAATTGATGGTCGCTAACTGAAAAATATGTTATTCATGGCTCGGTCGCCAATCCTCGCCGTACCATCTGACCATCGCCGGGTCGCGATGGCCGATCTCCTCGAACGCACGGATGCGCAGCAGGCAGGCGTCGCAGTGGGCGCAGGGTTTGCCGTCATCGATGGGGTCGTAGCAGGAGTGGGTCAGGCTGTAGTCGACGCCTAGCTCAAGACCGCGTTTGATGATGTCTGTTTTGGGGAGGTCGATCAGGGGGGTGT
>JAJDCV010000348.1 GCA_029260675.1 Phycisphaeraceae bacterium | reverse complement strand
CCGCGGAAATGCTCAACGACCTGGACAACCCGGCGCCGCTGACCACCATTGATGTCGATGGCCCGGCCGATGACGACGACGGCGCTTACGGCGCACGCTGGGCGCAGATCGACCTGGGCCCGCTTAACCCGACCGCGACGTTGGAGGTGGATATCCAGTTCGGCGGGCTGCACCGGCCGCACGACGAAAAACCCATCCCCGAGCCTTTCACCGCGACCCTGAGTATGATGGCCCTGGGCGCCCTGGCCTGGCGGACCACACGACGGAAGGGTCACGACACACTGTAAACAAGCGATCTAAACTAACGTAGCGCAGAGGCCCACGGGTTCAGTCCGTGGGCCTTTTTACAGTCGATCGGTGACTGGCACTCCACGCTGCCCATCACCGCCGAGCAGCACGAACGCGAGGGGCGCTTCGGCGGACTCAAACAAGAGTGCGGCCTGCACCTGCCTGAAACCAAGGAAAAAGACGACAGCCGGTTCTCCGATGGGCTTTAAGACGAGTTGCCCTCGTGACTACATTTCATATGACAGCGCTAGTACAGGCTCTTCCCCGGTTTCGATGCGTCTGAAATTTACAAATGCAGCAGATTCGATAATCACCTGATACAGGTCCGGGTGCTGATTGACAAACTCCTCAGCGTGTTCGAGTTGTATCACGACGACTCCGCCGGGCGGCGCATGTACGGAAGTCATATCATCATCTGGCGAGTCCAAGCTAGTCATACAGTCGATCCATGCATTCATGTTCCGACCATAGAACTCAGGAAAACCGAAGCTTTCAGAAAAGACCGTGTGAAGTTTGTCCATACTCGTAATCATGCGAGTATCTACGCTGACGATTGGCGACAACATTGATCGGCTTCTCCGAAATTACTTGTTTTCCCGTTCGCTCCTGCGTAGCGGGATGGTGCCGGTGCGGATCTTGAAGACCTCGATGCGTCCGGTGTCGCGGTGCCATTTCAGGGCGCTGGACTTGGTGAGGTTGGGTTCGCCTTGGACTTCGTAGGTGACCTGTCGGGGGTCGTCGGACCACAGGAGGATGTCGCGTTTGGCTTCCTGGTAGAGCAGGTGGTCGCATGTGATGGTGTAGGGGCCCTGGAGGATGCGGATGCCGCCATCGGCCCAGACCCGTTCGAGTTCGGGCTTGGGGGCGTCCTTGGCAAGCCAGCCCCCGGAAACATTGCCATTCCTACGTGCCTTCGTCTTTTTACCGCCGGGTGCTTTCAGGTCAGCGGCGAGGTCCTGGCAGTCCATCTGGACGCGGTCGCCGTCCTGGGGCTGGTGGACCATGGCGACGGCGCCTTTCATGGTCATGATGCCATCGGTCATGTTCAGGACCAGGCGGTCGGACCACTCGAACGCGGTCTTGCCCCGGCCGGCGAGGTCGATCGGTGCGTTCTTGTTGCCGCGTTTGGTTTTGCTGGCGCCTGCGGAAGTGTCGTCGGGCCGGGTGTCGGTGAGGAGCATCCGGCCGGTGCCGATGACCTGGACCTTTTGGTCGGCTTTTGTGGAACCGGGGGCCTGGGCCGGGGCAGAGAGGCTTGGATCGTTGAACGTCATCAGCGGGCCCATCATGAACAGCTCGGTGAGCACCTGATCGGGTTTGAGCTCAACGGTCTCGTAGCTGCGTGCGCGGAATCTGACGTGGCCGGTCATAGTCGCGGTGGCGAGTCGTCGGCCGGCGGTGCGGTCCCCCCGGAAGTTGGATTCGGTCGCGCCATCGTCGGCCAAATCATCTTTGACGAAGGTCATGGCGAGGTCGTCGCCCATAAGTTCGTTGGTGTCGGTGCCGTCGGTCGAGAGGGTCTTGACGTTGCCGAGGAAGCGTGCGGTGCCCTTGGCGTCGTCGTAGTTCATGCGGGTGGCCCAGGTGACGCGGACGGTTTTTTCGGGTTCGGCGAGGTCGGGTGTGAAGTCGAACCAGCCGGGGCCGAGGACGTTGACGGTGCGTGCCTGCTGGTCCATGACGAGGTGCTCGCCGGCGAGCGTGGCGTCGGGTCGGATGACCTGGGCGTGGTTGTCTGGCGTGCCGAAGAGCTCGAGCTTGTCGCTGGCGGGCTCGGCGTGCAGGCGGTCGGCCAGGATCTTCACGTCCTGGTCTTTGACGTCGGCCTTGATGTTGCCTTTTGCATCCAGCGAACTGACCGCGAGCTTGTCGTCGCCCTCGGGGGGGTCTTCAAACATCGCGAGCGTCAGGCTTTCGGCGGTCATGTCCAGCTCGGTGTAGTCCACCGCGACGTTGCCTAAGAAGGTGGCGGTTTTGATGCCCTTGATCCGCGACTTGCCGGCCGGTGAGTCCGTAGCGCGCGTTGTGGTGCCTGATTTGTCCTTGAGGTAGAACGCCAGGTCGAGGCGGTCGTGGAAGGCGACGGTGATGGAGCGGGTATCGGGGATCGGGTTTCGGGTATCGGAAGAAGAGGTCGCGGAGGATTGGATATCGTCTGCGGACCTGGCTTTTTCTTTGATCAGACCTGTGAGGCTGCCGGGGCCCAGGACGTAGCCGGTGCCGTTGAGTTGGTCGATGGAGAGTTCCCGGCCGATGAGTGTGCCCATGTCGGGGGCGTTGACCCGGACGGGTGATTCGGGTGTGCCTTCGGTCAGCAGGCGAGAGTTGAGGCTGAAGAAAGAGACCTTGGGGGCGCGGACGGATTCGCCTTTGTCGGTGTTGATCTTCGTCGGTGTGCCCCGGACGCTGACCATCACATCGTCGGGCCCGGCCATTTCCTCGGGGGGATCGCTCAATGGCGAGACAACCAAACGGCCCGACCAGGTGATGATCACGTCTTCATCGGTGAACGACGCCAGCGAACGGGGGTCGTTCGTGCTGTTTGATTCAGCGGGGACCTGCCCGATGCTTGCGGCCAAGGCGTGCAGGAGCGCACCGCGTAACGGGTCGGATGACGCCAGCTCGATCGATCGGCCTGTGATGGTGGGTTGTGATGTGCCGGCGCCCTCCGCGGGGTCGGGGGCTGGGGGTGTGGCGGGGACGGTGGGGTCTTCTTGATCGTCCAACTCCCCCGCCGCTTTTGCGCTGAACACGGCCGAGAGATCGTCGCCCTCGATGACGTACTGATCCTGGCCGACGCGGACATCCTGCAACTCTTCGAAGGTGGCGAGGTAGAACTGGACCGGGCGTGCGGTGGCATCGTTGTGCTGCGTGTCGGATGCGGCGGCGGCGGTGGTGCTTGCCATGGTGGGAGCAGTTGCGGTTTGGGGGACGTCGGCGGTGACGGTGGCGGGTATTGTCTGGGGTTGGGTCTGGTTCTGTAATGCGACGGCCGATGAATCGGCCTTAGCCGGGCTGGCGGTCGGGGTGGCTGTGGGTGACTTGGGTTTGGGGATGTAGTGAAGCGACTGGCCCTCTTGGATGACCAGGCGCTCGATGCGGTGGCGTAGCTGGTTGTAGTTCAGGCTCAGGCCCTTGCCCAGGAACTGGACCTGCGGCCCGGTCATGAAGATCGGGCCCTCGCTGTCGATCTGTTGCAGCTCCAGATCGAACTCAACGGGGTCATCAAAGTAGATGCGGGTGACGACGTGGCGGTCGGACTCGAAGTCGACCGGCGATCCGTCGGGGGTTTCGTAGAGGGTGACGACGACGTTGCCACGCATCTCGCCCTCACGGGGGTGGTTGTCCGGGGCGACGATAGTGCCCTCATCAGCGTCGATGGTCAGCTCCCGGCCGGCGGCGAGGTGGATCTGGGCGGTGGTCTCGATCACGTCGATGACGCCCTGGGGCTGGGGGACGACGCGGTCGGCGTAGAAGAGGATCCCGCTTTCCTTGATCTCGTACACCAGGCCGTCGAACTCACCGATCGGCAGCTCATCGCCGCCGAGATGGCTGCCGGTGAACAGTTCCGGGTTTTCGGGGATGGTGGGCGTCTGGTCTTGTGACCCCGCGCCGGGGCCGCCCACGATCATCGCCAGCAGGAGGACCAACGCCGCGACGCCCACGGCGGCCCCGATGGTTAAAAGCTTGTTCGGCATCCGTGTAGTTTCAAGCCCCGCCGGTCAACATGCAAATGTACGGTTCCATCGCTGTGAGATGTGGGATAGCCAACGGTCGCCCGGTCGCACCGGGTGCGTTATCATCGGCGGTACTCCCGGGCCCAACGCCTGGAAACAAGCATCAGGAGCGAACCAAGCATGATCGGCAAGATATTCAAGGCCTACGACGTCCGGGCGATCTACCCGGACCCACTCAATGAAGACGCCGGCTGGAAGGTCGGGTACGCAGTCGGTGAGTTCTTCAAAGAAGGCAACGGCGCCCCCGGAGCAGGCAAGCCCGGTACAATCCTGGTCAGCCGGGACCACCGCCCAAGCGCCCCTTCGATGGCCAAGGCCCTGATCGCCGGGCTCCGCGCCGCGGGGATGGATGTCATCGACCTAGGCCAGGCGGACACCTCCTTCATGTACTTCGCGATCCCGCACATCAAGGGGGCACTAGGCGGTGTGCAGACGACCGCCAGCCACAACCCGATCAACTACATCGGGTTTAAGATCTCAGGCCAAGGCGCCAAGCCGATCGGCGCGGACTCGGGGCTGAAAGAAATACAGAAAATCGCCGAGTCGATCGATTCGACCGACAAGCCTGCGGTAGGGAAGCTGGAAGAGCGCAACCTCTGGGACGAATACCGCAAGCACGTCCTGGGATTCCTCACGCCCCTGAAGCGGCCGCTGAAGGTCTACATCGATGCCTGCAACGGGATGGCGACGAAGCTGGTGCCCGAGGTGTTCAATGGGGTTGAGAATCTTACGATCATCCAGGAGAACTTCGAGTTTACGGACCGATGGGCCCACGAGCCCAACCCGCTGGTGGCGGAGAACATGGTCCCGACGCAGGAAGGTGTGAAGCGCGAGGGGGCTGACCTCGGGGCGTGTTTCGACGGGGATGCCGACCGCTGCATGATCACCGATGAGAAGGGTGAGATCATCGGCTGCGACCACCTGACCGCGCTATTGTGTGACCACTTCCTCAAGCAGCAGCCCGGCTCATCGGTCGTATACGACCTGCGTGCCAGCAAGGTCGTCGAGCAGACGATCAAGCAGCTCGGCGGCAAGCCCGCACGTAGCAAGGTCGGGCACGTGAACATGAAGGCGCTGCTGCGCGAGACCGACGGGATCTTCGGCGGCGAACTTTCCGGGCACTTCTACTTCAAGCACAACAGCTTCGCGGACTCGGGCGCGATCGCGTTTGCGGCGGTGCTCACCGTGCTCAGCGAGAGCGACAAGCCGATCAGCGAATTGATCGCCCCGTATAAGCAATACCCCCAGTCCGGGGAGATCAATTTCGAGGTCGAGGACAAGGCCGGTGTCATGGCGGCGCTGAAGGAGGTCTACGCGGCCGACGCCCAGATGATCGACGACCTGGACGGTGTGACGATCGACTGCTTCGACAACAAGGGCTTCTGGTTCAATGTCCGTGCGAGCAACACCGAGCCGCTGCTGCGATTGAACGCCGAGGCGAAGGATGCGGCGACGCTGGACTCGCTTTTGAATGAACTGACGCCGAGACTGGGCACGGTCGCGGCGGGGCATTGATGAGCACATAGCCATAGACAAGCGGGATTTGAGACGAGTCCGGCGTTGCGTCACAGAGGTTGACCGAGTCCGGCGGCGCGCAGTGTGGCTTCATCCGGGCCACGGTCCACACAACAGCCGGCAACTTCGCCATCGATTACGACGGTGGGCACCGAGTGGATGCCCAGTGCTTGGGCCCGCTTAGCGATATCGGGGCTCCGCATATCCAACACCTCGACCTCACAACTCGGGCAGGCGACCTGGTGGACCAAGTCAATTATTTCATCACACGCTGGGCAGCCGGCTGAGAAGACTTCGACCTTTCGTTTGTCGCTCATGGTGTTCGCCTCACTTTCCCTTGGTAACCGTAGTTAGAGATGGCTTCTAATACTTCGTTGACATCGGATCGGGAGTTGAGTTGGACGCTAGCGGACTGGGTGTCGTAATCGACGTCGGCCTGTTGGACGCCCGGGAGGGTATTGAGGTGGGCCGACAGGCCGGTGGCGCAGGCGGCGCAGGTCATGCCGTCGACGTCGAGATGGACGGTGTAGGTTGGCGAAGATGTTATGGGCGTGTCGGCGGAGTCGATCTGACTGGGTTGTGTTGCGGCGGAAGCGGCGGCGGTGTTACCGCTGTTCAGGAAAAACCCGAGGTAGTTGGGGAACAGCGCGAATGCCAGGACCGCGAGGGTGGCGAGGGTGAGCATGGCGATATTGAGTTTTCGCAGCCGGGGATTTGGTGCCGCGCACGCCGATCCGGGAGAGCAGCGGGGTTTTTTGAGGACGAGGTAGAAGCCGGTGGCGAGCAGCGCGGTGGTGATCCCCAGCAGGATCGGGCGGTAGGCTTCGAAGAACCCGCCGACGCCAGCCGTGGACACACCCAGCGAGATCAGCAGCAGGGGCAGCCAGCAGCAAGCGGACGTCAAGGCCGCGGTAAGGACTGCGCCGCCGGATGCCCATAGGACCTTATGCGTCGGGGGGCTTTCGAGGGCGGTGTCGGCTGGCTGATCACACGGTGCTGAGCAGCACCCCGCCGGCAAAGGATCTTGCACCTTGCCGGTGATGCCCAGGTCGGTCTGCGCCTGTTTGATGGCGGCGCGGACGTTGCCCAGACAACACGAGCCCTGTGGGTTGGTCTGGGGGCAGCGGTCCAGTCCTTCCTTACATTTGGTGCTGATTTGGTTGAAGACATCCGAGTTACCGGTCCGGGCGACTTCGTCCCAGATGCTTTCGGCGGTGTGTCCGAAGCAGTAGCACACCGGTCGGGGTGGGTCGGCTTCTTTCTGTCCGATGCGGACGGTGACCTGGCTCTTGCCGATCGTTGCACCGGCTGTTGCGTTGAAGTAGACCGTGTCGCAGTCGGGGTTGGGACAGAATCGAAAGCCATCTGTTGTGGAGAGGTTCTTGCACGCCGAAGGTTCAACCAGGGATTCGATCGTCACGGGTTTGACGGCCTTGCCCCTGCCGCCGCAGATGGGGCAGGTTGTGTTTCCGTGGGTACTGGCGTTTGTGGACATGGGCGATTCCGATCTGTCTACCTTGTTAAAGCTCGGGCCCGGTCGGTTGCGGATCGGCTGGGTGTTCCGCGTCGCAACCCTGACAGTCGTCGAGGCTATTAAGGATCGGGCAGCGGCCGGTGTTGTTGCCATCGGTGCACGTGTCGACCAGATTGGATAATGTCTGCCTCATCGCGGTAAGTAGTTGTAGTTTGTCGTCGATGTCCAGGATTTTCGTCTGGGCCCGGGCCTTGACATCGGCACAGGTTGTTTCGGGGTCGGCCCGGAGGGTCAGCAATTCGTGGATCTCTTTCAAGGTGAATCCCAGACCCTGCGCACGTTTGATGAACCTAACCTGTCGGGCGGCCTCCGTGGTAAATTTGCGATACCCGGCGCGGGTCCGATCCGGGGGTGCAAGCAGGCCACGGCGCTCGTAATAACGCACCGTCTCTACGTTCACACCCGTGTCTCGGGCCAGTTCGCCGATGCTCATTTCAGGCATATCCTTGCTC
>JAJDCV010000347.1 GCA_029260675.1 Phycisphaeraceae bacterium | reverse complement strand
CCGGATGGCGTCCGTGAAAGGCATCCCCATCCTCCTCGATGCGATCAAACAACTGCTACCCAATCACCCCAACCTCACCCTCACCGTCGTCGGCGACGGCCCGGAACGCAAAGCCTTCGAACAGCACGCCGCCGAGCTGGGGATCCAAAGCCACGTCGAGTTCGTCGGATACCAGTCGCAGTCACAAGTACGCGAGCGCCTCGCGGAGACCGACCTCTTCGTGCTACCCAGCTTCGCCGAGGGCGTCCCGGTCGTACTGATGGAAGCCATGGCCGGGGGCGTCCCGACGGTCACCACGCGCGTCGGCGGTGTCACCGAATTGATCGACGACAACCAAAGCGGACGGCTGGTCCCCCCCGGAGACACCGACGCCCTGGCTGACGCCATCGACGACCTGCTAAACGATCCCGACAAGCGCAACCTGTTTGGGAAGGTGGGCTGTGAAAAGGTGCAAGCCGAGTTCGATATCCAGAAAGAATCCGCCTGGCTGCGCCGGGTGATGACCTCCGCCCTGCAAGGGCACATCGAGCCGGCACGCCCCAGCACGTCCATCACGCAAGGCGACAAACCCATAGCCGACCAACCCGGACGGGCCGCGTCCTAGTCCACGGGAGCCGAGTTGACCGCGACAATCCACATCCTGATCTGGGTTCTGGCCTGTGCTGTCGCCGCGCCGCTATGGGTGTTATCCATCCAATGCCTGCTGGGCCTGCTCCCGGCAAGACGCCGCGCAGCTGACGGCCAAGACACGCCCTCGCTTGTGGTCCTCGTCCCGGCACACAACGAAGAAGCCGTCATCGCCACAACACTGGTTTCACTCAATCAAGCGTTACCCCAGTCAGCAAAGATCGTCGTGATTGCAGACAACTGCACCGACCAGACCGCGCAGATCGCACGGGATCACGGCACCGTAGTCATCGAACGCCAGGACCCGGTCAACCGCGGCAAGGGCTTCGCGTTAGCGGCCGGCCTGGCATCGCTCGAACAGAGCCCGCCCGACCCCCCGGGGGTCGTCATCATCGTGGATGCCGACTGCACCGTAACCCCCACCACACTCACCGACCTGGCACGAACCGCACTGGCGACCGGCCGACCCGTGCAAGGAGTCTACCTGCTGGCCGCGCCTGACAAGCGAGACCCCAAGGCCGTCGTCGCCGCGTTCGCTTTCCTGATCAAGAACCAGGCCCGCCCCCGCGGGATGGACCTGCTTGGTTTGCCGATCCCCCTGACCGGCTCGGGCATGGCGTTCACGTATGCACTACTTAAACAAGCCAACCTGGCCACCGGAAACATCGTCGAAGACCTCGCGCTGGGCCTGGAACTCACCGAGCAGGGCCACGGCCCGGTCTTGTGCGATGCCGCAAGGATCACCGGCACGCTGCCCAGCGAAGACACCGCAGCCGTCACGCAACACACACGCTGGGAGCACGGCTACCTCTCTACGCTTCTGACACGCTCGCCGGCGCTGCTTTTCAAAGGCCTTTTCACACTCCGCCCAAAACTGATCGCCGCCGCGATCGACCTGGCCGTCCCGCCGTTGTCGCTGCTGGTCATCGGATCGCTCGCGGCCCTTGGATTCACCGCGGTTATCGGATGGTGGATCACAGCCCCCGGCCCGGCGTGCCTGCTGGCCCTGTCTCTGGCACTCACCACCCTGGCACTATTGCTCGCCTGGGCTCGCTTCGGCCGAGCCGCGATCCCGTTCAGCGCGGCCCTGGCCATCCCCGGGTACATTCTCTGGAAGCTGCCGATCTACCTCAAGTTCCTGCGAGGCCCCGAGAAAACATGGGTCCGCACCGACCGCGGTGACGCAGCCCACAACAACCACGGGCCCAACGCCACCCCCGGCACACACGGTAAAAGCACAAGTGACGGATAAAGACGGACGATGATAAAACCTTATCAGGCCTCACACAGGCCGACTCGATTGTGGGGTACACGACGATGATGCAACCGATCAAAACCAGCGACAACCCGGTGGACGTCTCGATCGTCGTGCCGCTGTACAACGAAGAGGACAATGTCCAGCCGTTGTACCGCGAGATCGCCGAGGTCATCGACGCGCAAGATCTGCGTTACGAAGTCATCTTCATCGACGACGGCAGCAGCGACCGGACCGCCGAGCGGATGCGCGAAGCCGCCGGGGCCGACCCGCGTGTGACGCTGCTTGAGTTCACCAAGAACTTCGGGCAGACCGCGTCCACCGCCGCAGGGATCGATCACGCACGCGGCAAAGTCATCGTCCCGATGGACGGCGACATGCAGAACGACCCGCACGACATCCCCGCACTGGTCGCCAAGCTCGACGAGGCACCGGGCTGGGACATCGTCAGCGGCTGGCGCAAGAACCGCCAGGACAAACTCATGAGCCGGCGGCTCCCCTCCATCCTCGCCAACCACCTGATCAAGAAGCTCACATGGACCACCGAGATCCACGACTTCGGCTGCTCCATGAAGGCCTACCGCCGCGAAGTCCTCGAAGACGTCAGGCTCTACGGCGAGATGCACCGGTTCCTCCCGGCCATCTGCAAGTGGCGCGGCGCACGCATCACCGAGCAGGTCGTCAACCACCGCGCACGCACCGCCGGTGTCAGCAAGTACGGGCTCAAACGCACCGTCAAAGTCCTGCTGGACCTGCTCACCGTCAAGTTCCTCGGCGACTACCTCGCCAAACCGATCTACTTCTTCGGCAAGGTCGCGATGATCGCGCTGGTGGTGTCGTTCCTCTCATTGGGCTGGGCGATCATTCAGAAATACGGCTACCTCACAGAGCACGGCATGCCGGTCAGCCTCAACCGCAACGTCCTGGTCCTCTTCGCCATGATGAACTTCCTCATGAGCGTGATCTTCCTGATGATCGGGATCCTCGCCGAATTGATGTCGCGGATCTACCACGAGAGCCAGGACCGCAAGCCCTACAAGATCCGTAACGCCTACCTCGGCAAGCCCGCCGACGAAACCCACGCCGCGTAACTCTTAAGCCCGTGGCCCCCGGCCGTGGGACGCTTCCATGCCCGGACAAGCACCCGAATCCGCTACACCCCCGTTGACGCGCGACCTGAACAGGTTGGCGTCGACCCGGTTCGACCTCATCGTCGTCGGGGGCGGGATCTACGGCGTGTGGGCCGCACTCGACGCCGCGCAACGCGGCCTGAACGTCGCTCTATTAGAACAAAACGACTTCGGCTCGGGCGCCAGCGCCAACAGCCAGCGCGTCGTCCACGGCGGGCTGCGCTACCTCCAACACGGCGACCTCAAACGCATGCGCGAATCGATCCGCGAACGCAGCACACTCCTGCGCGTCGCCGGGCACCTCGTCCAACCCATGCCCTTCCTCGTCCCGACCTACGGCCTGGGCCTGCGCGGCAGACCCGCCATGTTCACCGCCATGAAACTCAACGACGCTATCAGCGCCGACCGAAACCAAGGCCTCTACCCAACAAGACGCCTGCCAAACGGCCGACTCATCAACGCCACCGAATCCCTCAAGATCGCCCCCGGCATCGAACCTCAAGGCCTCACCGGAGGCGCGGTCTTCTACGACGCACAGGTCAACAACTCCGAACGCCTCGCCCTCTCCGTAATCCAAAGCGCCGTCCACGCAGGCGCGCAGGCCGCTAACCACACGCGCGTCACAGGATTTATACAGGACGCCAAACGCATCACCGGCGTCACCGCCGAAGACCGCCTGACCGGCAGGACCTTCAACGTCACCTCCAAACTCACTCTCTGCTGTGCCGGCCCATGGACACAACGCACCGCGTCCATGATCATCGCCGACCAGGCCCCAGCTAAACCCAAACCCTACGAAGTCCTACGCGCCGTCGCACTGGTCACCAAGGACCTCTTCGACGGCATGGGCATCGCTATCCCATCACGCAAAACACACAACGACAACAAAGAGCTTATCCCCAAAGGCTTCCGCAACCTCTTCGTCACCTCGTGGCGCAAACGATCCATCATCGGCACGTTCTACACCGACTACACCGGCGATCCGGACCAACTCTCCGTGACTCCCCACGAGGTCCGCGGATACATCGACGAATTCAATCAGGCCTATCCACTCGCAAAACTCAACCACGACGACGTACGATTTACATTCGTGGGCCTACAACCAAAAGCCCCCGGCAGCCCCGACGCAGAACCCGTCGCTTCCAAACGCTACCGCCTGATCGACCACGCCCAATCCGAACAACTCGACGGCTTAATCACCGTCTTAGGCGTCAAATGGACCACCGCCCGCGACGTCGCAGAAAAAGCCGTCACCCTCGCCACAAGAAAACTCCACACCACCACGCCACCCTGCAAAACCGCAACCACCCCGCTGAACGGCGCACCCCCCACCGACCCACTCGCCGACGCCGCACGCGCCTTTGCCAACCGCCCCGACTGGGCCAGCGAACAACTCATCGCCGACCTCTTCGACGCCTACGGCCTCGAGCACAACAGGGTTTTAGCGCTGGCGGAAGCCGAGCCCGACCTCCGCGAACCCGTGTCCGATAACGGCTCAACGATCCTCGCGCAGGTCGCTTACGCCGCTCGCCACGAGATGGCGCTGACCCTCAGCGACGTGCTGTTCCATCGGACCGACCTGGGTTTCCTGGGTTTCCCGGGACAGCAGGCCCTGGCCCGCTGTGCCCAACTGCTTGCCAACGAACTCGCCTGGGACACGCAGCGAACCCAACAGGAGATCGAATCCGTGAAACAGCTTTACCGGCAACGCGGTTTAGACACGGGGTAAATACCCCAGATTAACATCTGGCCAGCACAACCCTATCTCCGAACCCCGCCTAGGAGAAGTTGCTCTTACTACACCGTTTACAACGGTTATTGAGGCACCTTTGAATCTTTATAACCCGAAATTTACTTTACCCTACCCGGTTCATGGATTAGAATTGATTATGTATAAGGCCCGAGCTTCGGCTGAATTAGCTGTACTTACCGGCCGGGCCTGTATCCGATGGTGGGTGTTCATCTGTGTTCCACTGCCGGAGACCGCCGTACACCGCGGGCTCTGGATAGTTCCATCCCGCTATAAACGACGAAGAGGGGCTTGAGCCTATGAGCTTTTGTATCGGTTTATCATCAACCCACTCACGGGCCGTGATCGCGGCCGCGGGCTTGGCTGCCACCGTCATGTGTGCCAACCCGACCCAAGCAGCCCTGCGCGTCTTGCCACTGGGTGACTCGATCACCTTCGGCTCGGGCTCCACCGTGGGCAACGGCTACCGCGGTCCACTACAAGACCTGCTCAACGGGACCAACACCGCGTACGACATCGTCGGCACACTCCAGGACGGCACACTCGACATCGACCGCGACCACTACGGGATCCCCGGCATCAAAGCCCACGACTTCGGCGATCCCAACAAGAGCCTCCGCGACCAGCTCGACATCAACACCGTTTTCCCGACGCTCACGCTTGCCGGCAACGAGCCCGACAAGGTCCTGCTGCACATCGGGACCAACTCGTTCAACGGCGGAGGCGGCGGCAACCCCGCGGGTACCGAGCTGGACCGCCTGCTACGCGCACTGACCACCACCGATCCCGGCAGCGCCCACTACATCGGCGCGGATGGCAACCACGACATCCTCCTGGCACGCATCCTCCCCAAGGCCGGCGACCCCCTGGCCGCCAACACCGATGGCGGCGTCTACTCGGCCCTCACCCAACACCAGGCCCGGGTCAAGTCCAGTTTCGATTACAACTACGGCGGCCCGTCCAACCTCGACTGGGCCAACGGCATCGAGACCGTCGCCACCGCCCGATCCCAATACATCGGCCGGGTCAGCCTCGTGGATATGTTCCGCATCGACGTCGACACCCTGAACATCCAGTTCCTCCTCGACGAATTCGGCACCTCCCTGGGCATCACCACCACCGCCGAGATGCGCGACATCCTCAGCCCCGAAGACGACCTGCTCAACGGCAACGCCTCGGACTGGGTCGACTGGGTCTTGAATTACGACGAGGTCAACAACGCCTTCGGACCGGGGACCGACGGTGTCAACACCGACCTGTTCTCGCCCGGCGACACCATCCACCCCGGCGACCTGGGCTACGCCGTCATGGCTCAAATCTGGTTCGACAATGGCGGCCTGAACCAGATCCTCGGCGACATCGACGGCGACGGTTTCGTCGGGCTCAACGACATCAACTTCGTCCTGAGCCACTGGAACCAGAACGTCACCCCCGGTGATGAAACCATGGGTGAACTGACCAACGACGGGTTTGTCGGGATCGACGACCTGAATGTGATCCTCAGCAACTGGAACGCAGGCACACCCGTCATGCCGCCCTCCGCCGGCGTGGCCGTGGTCCCCGAGCCCGCGGGCATCATGCTCGGGCTGGCGATGTCGCTGACGCTGATCCGACGGACCCGATAACACGCAACACAACCGCAGGCCGCCGGGCTTGGAACCGCAACAGCCAATATGCCGACCTGTCTAAAGATGTAGATGCCCGGTCAGCACCCGCTCGGTCAAAAATACACCGCTCCGCAGCTACGAGCTGATAAGGTAGAGACAGGCGGGTGGGGCCATTAACCAGGGAATACCCGTTGGGGGTCAGTCAGTGACCGAAGGGACAACAACACCGCAATCTCCGGCGCACAAGGCGCCGGCCGGGGTAGATCCATACCCACCGATCAATGGCGTCGATGCCGGGCAAGAAACCCGGCCCCCCAAGCCCAAACCCCACACCGGCCACGACCAGCCACTACGCATCCTGATCGCCTGTGACAGCGCCTCACTTCGCTTCGGGGGCGAGGCCGCCCTGCCGCTTCATTACTTCCGCTTCCTGTTGGGCCAAGGCGTCTACTGCAGGCTGGTCGTCCACGAGCGCTGCCGCGAGGAACTTACCGAGCTCTTCCCCGACGCCCAGGACCGGATCGACTACATCAAAAACACCCGACTGGCCCGCTTCATCTGGCGATGCCGCAAAGCCATCCCCGGCAGGCTGGGCCACTTCACCTTCGGCCTGCTCCTGAGGATCATCACCCAACTCAAACAACGTAAACGCGTAATCAACTCGATCAAGCAACACAAGATCGACCTGGTCCACCAGCCCACCCCCGTCTCTCCCAGAGAACCCTCCGCACTGTTTGGCCTGGGTGTCCCGCTGGTCATCGGCCCGATGAACGGCGGGATGGACTACCCCGAGCCCTTCCGACAGATGCAAACCAAAGCCGTCGACTTGGGCATGTGGGGTGGCCGGCTCTTCTCCAACATGCTCAACCGCCTGATCCCCGGCAAACGCCAGGCCCAGACCCTCCTGGTCGCCAACCAGCGGACTAACCTCGCCCTGCCGTCCTGCCTGCGAGGCCAGGTATACGAGCTGGTTGAAAACGGTGTCGACCTGTCCGTCTGGCGCAGCCCCCAACGCCCCGATGACATCGACGACCCGGACCGCCCGGCCCGGTTTACCTACCTGGGACGACTCGTCGACTGGAAAGCCGTCAACCACCTGCTCGAAGCGTTCGAGCGCGTCGTCAAGCAGGCACCCGCCGTGCTCGAAATCATCGGCGATGGCGAAGACCGCCCAGCACTGGAGGCGCAGGCCAAGGCACTGGATCTGCCCGACAGCTGTGCCGTGCGGTTCACCGGCTGGCTGACGCAGGATCAGTGCGCCGCACGCCTGGCCTACGCCGACGCCCTGGTGCTCCCAAGCCTGCTGGAGTGTGGCGGCGCAGTCGTGCTCGAAGCCATGGCCATGGGCCTGCCCGTCATCGCCACCCGTTGGGGAGGGCCCGTGGACTACCTCGACGAGACCTGCGGCTTCCTGATCGAGCCCAGCTCGCGCGTGGACTACGTCAAGGGCATGGCCGACGCCATGGTCACGCTCGCCGAGTCACCGCCCCTGCGCAAGCAGCTGGGTCAGGCCGGCCGGGACAAGGTCGCCGAACACTTCGACTGGGACACCAAGGGCCGGGTCATGCTCGACATCTACAAGGATTCCTACCTGCGCTACCACGCCCGCAGCCAGGCCACCCACTAGAGAGTTTCCCCTAAGCCACGTGAGTTTGTTTAGCGGGCAATCGCAGATCGCCGTGCCTGACCCCCCGGGCCCGCACCCGGGTGTACCACACGCCGCCAAACACCAGGCAGATATCAGCCGGTCTGCACACATCCTAAACCCCATAGCACCCACCCCCGGCTATTCAACCCGCCCCCGCCACGGACCCGATGAACCCTAGATGACCGCCCCGGACAACGATAAATCCGAACCGATCAGGCTGTTCTGGCTGATCCTGCTTCTGATCACGGTCCTGGCCGGGGGGATGCGGTTGTACAAGCTGGGCGATTACAGTTTCTGGGAAGACGAACTCTACACCGTCCGCTCAGTCGGCACGTTCGGCGAGGGCCAACTCTCCAAGCAGTTCGGGCACCTGCCCTCGGTCATCGGGATGAAGGCCAACGGGATCGACACCAGCCAGATCGAGCGCGATAACGTGGCTCAGTGGCAATCCCTGGGTGTGACCCAGTGGCGGGTACGGATCGGGCCGTGCATCGTGGGGATCCTGACCATCCCCCTGCTGGGCTTCGTCAGCCGGCGCCTGCTGGGCGACCGCGCCACACTCATCGCCGTGCTGATCCTGGCGGTGTCGCCCTGGCACCTGTTCTGGTCACAGGCCGGCCGGTTCTACGCGATACAGTTCCTGTGCTACAACCTCGCACTCATCTGGTACCTCCGCGCCAGCCTCGAACGATCGACCCGGATCGCGGCGCTGTCATCGGTCGCGCTGGTGCTGGCGTACATGGCGCAGCCCCCGGCGATCCTGATCTGCCTGGTGCTGGTCGCGGACGTGGCCTTCTGCCTGATCCGTCGTGAACCGATCGGTCTGACCAAGACCGGCTGGGCCCTGGGTATTTCCGCCGGTCTGCTGTGCGTGGGTGTCCAGCTCTACGACATGTTCAGTAATGCGGATGCCTATCAGTACCACAGCAGCCTGGAAGGACACAGCTGGAAAATCATCGCCGCGAGCATGGTCCTGCGCAATCACCCGGTGCTGTTGGCCGTCGCGGGGCTGAGCCTGCTTGGGCTGGTGCGGAAAAAAACCAGGCTCGTCTCCTACCTGGCGGCCGCGGGCATACTCCCGGTGGCGGCCCTGATGGGGCTCGCGCTGGTGAGCCAATTACTCGGCAAGGATAGCTACGTCCACGAGCGCTATACGTTCATCGTCCACTTCGCCTGGGTCACGCTGGCCGCGGTCGGGCTCAGCGCGGTGTGGGAGTCGGCTCAGGCCCACAAAGGGAAACTGATCGCCGCCGCCGCCGTCGCCGCCGTCGCCGTCTCCCTGCTGTGGACCGACCTGGGCTATTACCCCGACGGGTACCGCCGCCGATGGCAGGAGGCCTTTGCCTATGTCAAACCCCTGCGGCAGCCCGGAGAGGACGTGGCCTGCTACTCCTCCATGCGGACACCGATCGCACGGTACTACCTGCAGACCGACGACGTCCTGGACTTCGCCGCTTTCCCCACAAGCCCCCGGAAACTCGCCGAACTCAAACGCCCCACCTGGCTGGTCGTCCCCGCCGTCTCCGCCACGCGCGGCGAGATGTTCGAGCACCTCAACACCGATACAGACCTCAAATGCTATTACGACCTGCGCGTGCTCCAGCCGTTCGCGTCTATCCGGGTCTACTACTACACGCCCCCAAAACCACCGCACCCCGCGGATTGAGATCCACTCGCTTGCCCCCCCAAGCCCACGTCCGTAGAACGTGGGCCCGACATACACCCAGCGCACCCACTCCAAAAACCACCGCCCCAATCAGCCCAATGCCCGACCCAACGACCCAACACCCGCTCGACCACATCACCCTGCGAGGCATCCGCCTGCACGCGGTAACCGAGACCGGCTGCGTCGAACACCTGATCCGAGAACTGGACGCCGGGCGCGGCGGCTGGGTCATCACCCCGAACCTTGACCACCTGCGACGCGCCGAGAACGACCCGGAATTCAGACAGATGCTCGACGAGGCCGACGTCGTCGTCGCCGACGGGACGCCCTTGGTCTGGGCCAGCCGGCTGCAGGGCACCCCGCTGCCCGAGCGGGTCGCCGGGTCGCACCTGGTGTGGTCGCTGGCCCAGGAGGCTGCTAAGAACGGCCGGTCGCTGTACCTGTTAGGGGGCAACACCGGTGCCGCCGATAAAGCCGCGGTTGAGCTGAAAAAACGTTATCCGGACCTCGTAATCGCCGGCACGGACTGCCCGGAGGTGGGTTTTGACAAAAACCCCGATCGAATCAACGAAGTTATGAAAAAAATGCTGGATGCCGGGCCGGATATCGTATATGTTGGTCTGGGATCGCCGAAACAGGAACGGCTGATCCGGCAGGTTCGTGTGAAACTGCCTCACGTCTGGTGGATAGGGGTAGGAATCAGCCTGAGTTTCATTGCCGGAGATGTCAGGCGTGCGCCTCGTGGGTTACAAAAACTCGGTTTGGAATGGTTACACCGGCTCATGCAGGAGCCCGGTCGTCTTGCCAAGCGATACCTTGTGCAAGGCCTGCCCTTCGCCGCCCGATTACTTCTGGGGGCCGCGTTGCATCCATCGGATCGAAAATAGTGGCCAACACCATGCCTGAACGATCATACGAAAACACCCCGTGAGGGTAGCAGTGAATTAAGGCGTACTGATGTACCTGGATTCCGATAAACACAACCACAACATCCCGCATGGTCCCGCGATCAGTCGCGCATCCACCAACGCGGTCCAGCAGCTCGGACAGGTCCGGGCCGTGGTCCTCTTGGCTGGCTCCGTCCGAGCCAACAGCCTGCGCAAGGCCACCGACCGCTTTGTCATGGACCTGCCGATCGACGCACAGAAAACCATCCTCGACTGCTGGCACGACCAGCTGGACGACCTGGCATTCGAGCTGGGGCTGGACCACCTGCCCGCACGGGTCATGATCGACCGCTCCTCCAACTCGCCTAAGCACACCGACCGACCCGGGCCCACCCGCGTCCAGATCGAGCAGGACCCCCTGGCCTTCCGTGGCACCGGCGGGCTGGTCAGCGACATCGCCAAGGAGTACGGCGACGACGACTACCTGATCCTCGCCAACGCCGCTCAGATCCTGCTCACACCCCTGCCCCGCCTGGTCGAGGCCATGGCCCAGAAACACGCCGACGTCAGCCTCCTGTGTGACAAGGACCACCGCCCAAGCGGCATGACCCTCATCCGCTGCGGGGCCCTGCGCACCATCCCCAACGTCGGGTTTGTCGACCTCAACGAGCAGGCCCTGCCCGCCATCGCACAACGCCACAACGTCAAAGCCTGCCGGTTCGAGCAGCCCGCGAGCAAGCCGATCCGATCTCGCAGAAACTACCTCGACGCGGTCCGGACCTACCACCAGCGGGCCAACAACCGTTGCCAACTCACCGACACCGCGCACGACGAGGACTGGAGCGCCACGTTCGGCATCATCGAACCCGGCGCCCGCGTCCACCCCTCGGCGGTTATCCACGACTCGGTCGTCCTCGCCGGCGGGCAGGTCGAAGCCGACGCCGTCCTCGTACGCTCAGTGGTCGGGCCTCAGGGCCGGGTCAGCCAGGGCAAGTCCGCGGTCGAGTGCATCGCCGCCG
Source organism: Phycisphaeraceae bacterium (assembly GCA_029260675.1). Taxonomy (GTDB): domain Bacteria; phylum Planctomycetota; class Phycisphaerae; order Phycisphaerales; family Phycisphaeraceae; genus JAJRRS01. The sequence goes on along the minus strand of JAJDCV010000347.1, from coordinate 2,781 downwards.
CCCACCAGCACAACAGCCCCAAGAGCCGGGAACTGCCCTGGCAGTCCTGACCCACCACAATCGATCAGGTTCCTATAATTATCAGCCGCCCGGATAGATTAACAGGGGTATAACTTCGGGTATCTGGATCAGGCAGCCGGGGGACGAACTTCGCCCCAGGAAATGCGTAAAACCAACCATGACGCGATTACATCCGCGATTGTGCCGATGCTGATAGGGTGTCCCCGTCTGCTGATAATGCTGACGGGGCTTGTGGTGCCACCGGCCCCCGTCCGCATACAATGGGGGCCCGACCCAGGTGATTGATAACCCGTGTCTGTTTAGGCAATAGATAAATAGTGGCCGCAGGGGCGTGGCCAGCAGCTCGGCTCGGGAGATGATGGAAGATGATGCAATCAAACCATGACCAGCGCCAAGATGTGGACTTGTTCCTGGATGAGCATGAAGCCGCAGACAGCGGCTCGCACGCTTACCAACTCCACGCCCTGCTGCGCGGCCGATACCACTGGGCACTGATCCTGGGCATGACCCTCGCGATCGCCGGCGCCTCCGCCGGGTATTTCAGCCAGGGCGACGTCTACAAGAGCACCAGCCTGATCGCCATCTCACCGGTCAGCCAGCGGATCCTCAGCGACCGTGGCGACGATTCATTCGCCAGGCACTTCGACTCCTGGGTCCAACGCCAGCTCGCCATCATCGAAGGCCCCAAGGTCCTCGAGCCCGCCATGACCAGCGATGAATGGCAGGCCGTCGCGTTCGGGGCCTACGGAACCAGCCTGAAGTTTTTCGGCAACGGCCTGGCAGCCAACCACAAACGCGGCCAGGAAGTGATCGCGATCTCTTACGAGGCCCCCATACCCGAGCTGGCTCAGGCCGGCGCCAACACCATCACCAAGGCCTACAAGGCCGAGCTTGAACGCAGCGAGCAGCACGAAGATTCACAACGCCTGCGCGTCCTGGAAAACCTACGACTCGACCTGCAGCGTAAGATCGAAAAACTCCAGGCCGACAAACGCGCCCTGACCACCGATCACAGCGAACGAACCATCGGTGACGTGCTGGACCGGATGACCCTGTCCCGCGACCAGCTCGAAGCCGATCTGAGCCAGGTTACGCTCGAACTACAAGAACTCGGTGTGACCAGCAGCGGCGAAGAAACAAACCCCGAGCAGTTCAGCCTCGAGCAACTCGCCACACAGGACCCCCAGCTCGCCGCCATGCTCCAGTCACGTAACAAGATCGAGTCCGACATCGCGTACAAAACCCGGCTGGGCATGGGACACCGACACAACGAGATCCGTGACGCGCACGCCGCGCTGGACACGCTCAACGCCCAGATAGAAAAACACGCGAACACGCTCCGCGGATCGCCCGACGGGACCTGGTCCCCCGACGGCAACAGCCCGACCGACGCCTCCTCGCCCATCCTCGCACTGAAGGCCAAGGAAAGACGCCTGTCAAAGAAATACGAGGACGCCAAGGCGGAAACCGAGCAACTCGCCAGGATCTACGGGCAGCTGCAGTCCATCGCCGCCGACCTCGATCTGCGCAACGGCGAACTGACCGACACCATCGGGTTGATTGAAAACCTACGCATCGAAGGCCAGGCCGCCGGCCGCGCCGAAGTCATCCGCACCGCCGGGCTGCCAAACAATCCAAGCAACATCAACAAACGCAAACAACTCGCCGTGCTCGGCGGGATGGGCGGGCTCTGCCTGGGCTTTGGCGCCGTCGTACTCTTCGGCATGAGCGACCGCCGGCTACGTCACTTCGAGGACGCACAGATCGGGCTGGGCAGCACACGCATGCTCGGCGTGCTGCCGGAACTACCCGAAAACCTCACCGACCCCGAGCAGGCCGTCACCGCCTCGCACTGCGTACACCAGATACGAACACTCCTGCAGATCGACCGCGGGCCCGACGGGTTTATCCTCTCCATCACCGGACCCGCCGCGGGCTCCGGCAAGACAAGCCTCACCATGGCACTGGGCATGTCCTTCGCCGCCAGCGGATCCAAAACGCTCATGATCGACTGCGATATCGTCGGCGGCGGGCTCACGCGCAGGATGCTCGAAGCCAAAGACTCGACACACACCACCGGCGTCCTCGAAGCGTGCAACGGCACCGCGTTCAGCGATTGCGTCGCCCACTCCCCGTTCCCAAACCTCGACGTCCTACCCATCGGGTCCGCCCTCCCGTCTCAGGCCGGCGACCTCTCGCCCGCCGCCGTCAGGAAACTCCTGGCAAAGGCCCGCGACGAGTACGACACCATCCTCGTGGACACCGGGCCCGTCCTGGGCAGCCTCGAGGCCGCCATGGTCTCCGCACAGGCCGACAAAACCGTCGTTATCGTCTCCAGGGGCGACCAGAAGCCCGTCGTCGCCAAGAGCCTCTCCCACCTGCGCTCCATCGGCGCAAACCTCGCTGGCGTGGTCTTCAACCACGCAGACGCCATCGATATCGAACGCTCAACCTACGCCAGCGTCACCGTCTCGCAAACCCGACGCCAGGACGATAAGGTATTGAGCGAAGTCCAGTGGATCGACCGCGACACCTCGAGCCGATTCGGGCCGCTCGCCACCGCCGTCGCGTCCTACGGCCGAAAAAACGACGACGAAGAAAACCACGGTTAAACCACCACGACCCGCTTATGATCCGCCAAACCGAACAGGACGCGGGCACGCTCCCCACCCAGACCGTATGGGGGCTGGATACCGACCAGCTACACGCCCGCTTCTGGGCCGCTCGCGGCGTCCAGGTCGTCTGCCGAGGTGACCGCTC
>JAJDCV010000346.1 GCA_029260675.1 Phycisphaeraceae bacterium | reverse complement strand
CCCCTGGGTGCTTCGCATCGCCGCATTGATGCTGATCGGCCCGGCGTTCAAGGGGATGCTCGTCGCCAACGAACACGGGTTCAGCGGCGTCGTCAGCATGCTCGTGCTCTTCGCGGGTCTGACGCTGGTGGCCGTGACCTGGACGGTCGGTGAGATCGCCACCGCGGTCCGGGACATCGCCATGCGAAGGGCGGCCGGCTAACATGACGGGGTCGATCCGTCCGCCGGAGTAATTCCCCATCGCGTCCCCAGGAAACAGCGCTAATCGACCCGACGCCGTGGAACCATCCAGGCGTTTTGACCTCACGAAGCTGATCCCGCTGGCCCTGGTTCTCGCCGGGGTCTTGGCCTACATCAACACCCTGCCCAACGCCTTCGTCTTCGACGATGTGCCTTGGATTTTGGGCAACGAGCGCATCACCAGCCTCACCCACCTCGGCCAGATGTTCACCGCCACGAATCGGCCGGTGCTGGAACTCACCCTGGCGATAAACTATGCGCTCGGCGGCGAAGACCCGGCGGGTTATCACCTGACCAACCTGCTGATCCACGTCCTCGCGGCCTTGGCGCTGTACGGGCTGGTCCGACGCACGCTCCTGTTGCCAAACTTCGTAGGTCGTTTCCACAACGCCGCGCCCTGGCTGGCTTGCGCGGTCTCGATCCTCTGGCTGCTGCACCCATTGAACACCCAGGCCGTCACCTACACCATCCAGCGTGGCGAGTCGTTGATGGGGCTTTGTTACCTGTTCACGCTGTACGGGTTCCTGCGTTTCGCCACCGCGGGCGCGACCGGTGGGCGTATCCGCTGGGCCATCGCCGGCATCGCGGCGTGTTGGGTCGGCATGGGAACCAAGGAAGTCATCGCGACCGTGCCGCTGGTCGTGCTGTTATACGACCTGACCTTCATCGCCAAGTCGTGGCGTGAGCCGTTCGTCAGGCGGTGGGGGGTCTACCTCGGGCTGTTCGCGATGTGGATCCCCCTGGCGATGATGCTGCGTTGGGGATTAAGCAGCGAGCAGGTCTCCGCCGGCTTAGGGCTGGAAGCTAAGATGCTCTCTCGCTGGACCTACCTGCTCAGCCAACCCCAGGTCATCACCGAGGTCTACCTCCGCAAGGCGCTGTGGCCAAACCCCCTGGTCCTGGACTACGGCTGGACACCCGCGATCCCCGAAGACACCCCGCCCGGCGCGGTGGCACATCTGTTCACGACAAACGTGCTCTGGCAGGGGGCTTTGATCTCGGGGCTGTTCGTTGCCTCGCTCTGGGGCGTCGTCCGGCGTGCCGGGTGGGGCTTCATTGGGATGTCGTATTTCCTGATCCTCGCGCCGACGTCGAGCCTCATGCCGATCGCCGACCTTGCGGTGGAGCACCGGATGTACCTGCCGCTGATCCCGGTGGTCCTGTGTGTGGTCCTGGGTGCTGACGCGCTGCTACGGTCCGTGATCCCCGCCAAGGCGGGCGTCTATGGCATGACCCTTGTGGTCATTTTCTCGCTGGTGTTGGGTTCATTGACCATGGCCCGCAACACGGCCTACCACACCAGGGCCTCGATCTGGGATTCCGTCGTCCTCGCCCGGCCGAACAACGTGCGCGGCTGGTACAACCTAGGCTCCGCACTCCTGGACGAGGGCCAACAAGACCTGGCGCTGCAAGGCTACTTGAAGGCCTTGGAGATCATGCCCAACCACGCCGCCGCCCACTACGGGATCGGCACGATCTGGCTGGAAGCGGGCGATCTCGAAAAAGCCATCGGCTATCTCAATGAAGCGGTTCGCCTTGACCCTAAAGACGCCGCCAGCCACGCACACCTGGGTAAGGCACGGCTGTTCGCCGGCCAATACGACCAGGCCGAGCAGAGCCTCCGCGAAGCGATCCGGTTAGATCAAGACTACGCACGGGCACATGAATATCTCGGCCTGCTTTTCGTCGCACGCCAGAACCTGGACCTGGCCATCGAATCATTCAGGCAGGCTATCGACGCGGACCCACGCCTGGTGACGGCGTACCAGAACCTCTGCGGCGCTTTGTCCCAGGCCGGCCGACCCACTGAGGCGGCCGACGTGGCCGACGACGTGATCCGCCGGGCCGAGGAGCTTGGTCTGTCCGAAGAAATGGTGCGCGGATTTATGGATCGCCGGGACCGGAACCGCGCTCAAGCCGTACCAACACCCGCCTCGCCGTGACACGGACAAGTTCAGGCTCGCTCTCATCCTCCGCGATCTGAACCATACGCTGGTGCAACCCCGCATCCGTGTCCCCCGCGTCCCCTGCAAGATAATTCCCCGCCGCGATCAGCGCGTTGCGCTTCATCATCCCCAGCTTGATCCGCTTGAGCGCCGAACCCTTGAACACGGCCCGACGATCGTCTTCTGACCAGTTCAAGACTTCCAACAGGCTAAGCCCCGGTGCCGGAGGCCGTGGGGTGTAGGCCCGGTGGGTAGGGGGGATGCTCACCCCAGGTTCATGCCCCCTGTTATGCGGACACACCTCCTGACACACATCACAACCCGCGATCCAGTCGCCCATTAAAGGGTGCAAAGATGGGTCGATCTCGCTGCGGTGTTCCAGTGTCAGGTAGCTGATGCAGCGCGTCGCATCGACCGCGCGCGGTCCGGGGGGGCCGTCGGCGCTGATGCAGTCGGTCGGGCAGGCATCGAT